>CAXMTB010000084.1:0-6489 GCA_964195835.1 uncultured Nitrospinaceae bacterium
CGCCTCAGGCGGGTTTATCCGCCTCCGGCGTGATCATGCGGTTTAAAAAAAGATTATCCTTGTAACGGCTATTTAGAAAAACACCCCAATCCCTCAAATTAAACTGGAGATGATTATAAGGATGACCAGACTCAAGATTCCAGATATGGATTATATGTATTCCGGGCATGTGGGATGTCCCGGATGTGGTGCAACCATTGCCATGAGGTTTGCACTAAAAGCCCTGGGTGAAAAAACCATGGTTGTGATCCCGGCCTGCTGCTGGGGCGTCATTGCAGGACCCTACCCACAGTCATCGCTTAAAGTGCCGATACTTCAGACAGCTTTTGCAACTGCAGGTGCAACCGCCAGCGGTTTGAGAGCGGCGCTGGACATGAAGGGAGATTCAGAGACCACCGTTATGGCATGGGCCGGCGATGGCGGAACCTTTGATATCGGAATACAGGCACTCAGCGGTGCAGTAGAACGTAACGAGGATTTTATTTATGCGTGTTATGATAACGAGGCCTACATGAATACCGGAGTACAGCGCAGTTCCGCCACCCCTTTCGGCACGCGTACCACAACAACACCGGGTAGGGGATGGAAAAAAAGCCGTAAGAAAAACATGGTTGAAATACTTGCTGCCCACCGTATTCCTTATGCCGCCACAGCCAGTATTGCTTATCCGGAAGATATGATCCAAAAGTTTGATAAAGCCCGCCGGATGAAAGGCGGAACAAGATTTCTTCATGTTTTTGCCACATGTCCCACAGGTTGGCGTATCCCATCTGAAATGTCCGTCAAAATCGCCCGACTTGCAGTTCAATCCAATGTATTCCCTTTATATGAAGTCAAAGACGGTGTTGACTATACAATCAATATCAAGGGAAATCGACCGGTAACGGATTATTTAAAGATCCAGGGCCGTTTTAAACATTTAACCGATGAAGATTTTGAGCAGATCCAGAACATGGTGGATGAAGACTGGGAGCTTCTTTTGCGAAAAACATTACCTGCTCCAAAGAGTTAATCTGCCGAAAGGCAATCAATTTGACATTTTGCTCAACTTTTTGATAATGTTATGATTATCGTATGAAAATCGCAATAGAGAGGATCCCGAGGGAGTCGACATAGATGTATAAAAATTTCTTTGGCTTCAATGAAAGACCATTCAAGCTCGTACCGAACCCTGCTTATCTTTTTCTGAGTAGAAGTCACGAAGAGGCGCTTGCCCATCTTACCTATGCCGTTATCCAAGGTGAGGGTTTTATGGAGATCACGGGTGAAGTCGGAACCGGCAAGACAACACTCTGCCGGGCATTCCTCGAACACCTGAGCGATGATACAAAAGCTGCGTATATCTTTAACCCAAACCTTGACTCCGTGGAGCTGCTCAAAACCATTAATGATGAATTCGGTATCCCGTCGGATGCAGATAACGCCAAAGACTTAATCGACACCCTGAACGCCTTTCTTATCGAGCAAAAAACCCAAGGGAAAACCACGATTCTCCTTATCGACGAGGCTCAGAATCTGACAAATGAGGTTTTGGAACAGTTACGTTTGCTTTCCAATCTTGAGACCGCCAAACATAAGCTTTTACATATCATTTTAGTGGGACAGCCGGAACTGAAAGAAAAACTCAATTCTCACGAACTCAGACAATTGAAACAAAGAATATCTCTGAGTTGCCGGCTGATTCCTTTGAGCTTTAAAGACGTTCGAAACTATATTCAACATCGTATCAATGTCGCCTCCGGAAAACCGGGGATCCAATTTGCCGATGCCGCATATCGCTCTATTTATAACTATTCGCAGGGCATTCCCCGACTCATCAACATCGTCTGCGACCGGGCGCTTCTGACTGCATTCGGCCTTGATCAAAAGGAAATTACACAGAATATCGTCAGGGCATCCATCAAGGAACTGACCGATAGGAGCGATATTAATAAAAGCATCTTCAAGAAACGGAAAAAAGCAATTCTATTTTTTTCTATATTGTCTCTAATTATCTTTATGATTATTTATTACCATCCCGGATTATTTAGGGTAAATACGATTTTTAATTCACCTGAAATAAAAAAACTCGATACACTTCATTCAAATAACGTAAAAAAACCGGTTCCAGCCGTTACCGCTTCTGACGCAATAAAACCTGTCCCCGCCGTTACCACTACTATTAAAAAAGAGTCGGTTCCAGCTGTTACAGTATCTGAGTCAAAAGAGCTTGTTCCAGCCGCTACTGCATCTGAGTCAAAAAAACCGGTTCCCATTGTTATTGCATCTGAATCAAAAAAAATTGAGGTACAGAAAGTAAAAACACTTGAACCTGTTATAGAACCCATTACAGAACCTGCCCGGAATTTGGGGAATCTTCTGGAAACAATGAACAGACTCTCTTCACGACATGTGGCCATTAAGGTGGCATTAAATTTGTGGGACATTGAACCCGAAATAAAACCAGACCTGGATGCCATTGATGATGATCAGGACTTTTTTAGGCTTGTCTCAAAGGAAAACAACCTTTTGATACGCCCAATTAAAGGAAATTTAAATGCAATAAAAAAATTGAACCTGCCGGTTATTTTAGCCGTTCATTTGAATAAAGGCATTCCCCCTGTATATTTTACGCTTATTAAAATAGATACTCAAAAAGTTGCACTTAGAGGAGGAAAACAGGATATTTCAATAGAGCTGTCACCGGTTGAGTTAGAATCTTATTGGTCAGGCGTGGCATACATTCCATGGAAAAATTTCCTCTCACTAAAAGGTACCATTCCAATAGATTGTCCGAAGGATTCCATAACAACGCTCAAAATGCTCTTGCGGGATATTGGATTTAAAGAGATTGAAATAAACCCATTTTATGACGACAAAACCCGGCAGGCGGTAAAAGAAATCCAGAAAAAATATGGCTTACATATTGACGGCACGGTGGGTTCTACAACCAAAATCGCCCTTTATAATGAAAAAAAGGTTTTTAAACAACCCCATATTGTCAATGTCGCAAATTCGTTCGTTCGATGATTTTTTTCTATGTATTCAAATGGACAACGAAACAAAGGGGACAGACTGTATTTCGTGATAAACATATTTTTCTTAAAGGTCTACAGAAGGTATTTTAAAATTGAGTACAATTTTAAAGGCATTAAAAAAGCTTGAAAATCAAGCTGAAGATCAAAACCACGTTCGATTCTGGCGGCCAAAAAACCATACGCAAAACGACGGCCATGAGCAGATAAATGGTCATCTGCGTTTTAAAAAACGCTATGTCATTATTTTCGCTGGTTTTGTCTTTGCTGTCGGCGCAGGGTTGATCCTTAGCCAGAAACTCCATGAAAAAAAACCGGAATTAATAACAAAAAAAGAAGATATACTCCAGAAACCCTTCCGTCTTCCTGAAAAGAAGGCAGCCATGCCGGATAAAGTTCAAAAAGAATTGTCTTCCCGAAAGGATGTAAAAAAATTCGAACCGATTGCAAAAGCAGAAAAAACGGCGCCCCCGTCTGCTCATAAATCCCGGAAAAATACCGCCGTTTTGTCTAACAAAAAAACATCGCCACTGAAACAGGCTCGAAAAGAAACAGTTGCTGGAAAACGCAGCGAAAAACCCGGACAAAATACAAAAGCCGATCGGTTTGCATCAATGCCCGTTAAACGATCGAATCAAACCAAGATCGAAGTGCAGGCAATTGCCTGGTCCAACGATCCGAAAAGTCGCCTCGCTGTAATTAACGGTCTTATTCTGAGGGAAGGAGAATCTGTTGACAATGTCATTGTGATGCATATAGGTAAGGATGCAGTTGTTTTTAAGAAAGGAGAGGAGGGGTGGAAGCAAATGTTTGGGTTTTAATCGTTTCCATTGCCGCAGCTTAATCGCGTTAAAAACGGTATGATCTTTTTCCTGAATTGATATTTTCGTTTAACATATTAATATCTCTGTATACAAAACAAAGGAGCCCTTGATGAGCAACGAACAATTTTTCTTTACATCAGAATCGGTAACCGAAGGCCATCCTGACAAGGTTGCCGACGCTATATCAGATTCCATACTCGACGCTATTATGGAAAAGGACAAAAAGTGCAGGGTTGCCTGTGAGACCCTTGTCACAACCGGTCTGGCTTTTATCGCCGGCGAAATTACTACCGAATGTTATGTTGATATGCCTGAGATTGTAAGGAACACCATTCGCGAAATCGGATACCATTCCTCCCTCATGGGCTTTGACTGGCAGACCTGTTCGGTCATTACAAGTATCGATCATCAATCCCCGGATATCGCTCAGGGAGTCAACACCGGTGAAGGTCTTTTCAAGGACCAGGGGGCCGGCGACCAGGGGCTCATGTTTGGATTTGCCACTGATGAAACTCCTGAGTTGATGCCCATGCCCATCACATATGCGCACAAGCTGTGTCAGCGTCTTGCCACGGTTCGTAAAAACCACTCTCTTGATTTTTTAAGGCCGGATGGCAAATCTCAGGTCACCATCGAATATGAAAATGGGACCCCCAAACGTGTTGATACGGTTGTCATCGCCGCCCAGCACAAGCCGGATATTTCCCACGAAGACTTAAAAGACGCGATCATTGAAGAAGTCATCAAAAAAGTGATCCCGAAAAAGTTCACGGACGGCGATACCAAATATTTTATAAATGCTACAGGAAAGTTTGTTATCGGCGGCCCCATGGGAGACTGCGGCTTGACGGGACGAAAGATTATCGTTGACACGTATGGAGGTCAGGGGAGCCACGGCGGCGGATGTTTTTCCGGTAAAGATCCTTCCAAGGTTGATCGTAGCGCTTCTTACATGGGTCGCCATATCGCAAAAAATATCGTTGCCGCGGGCCTTGCAAAAAAATGTGAAATACAGATCGCCTATTCCATCGGCGTGGCAAAACCTGTTAGTGTAATGATTGATCTTATGGGCACCGGTGTCATACCCAAACACCGGGTTAAAGAAATAGTCTTGGATGTTTTTGACTTAAGACCGGCCGCTATCATCGAATATCTTGATCTTTTACGTCCCATATATCGCAAAACTTCGGCTTACGGTCACTTTGGAAGAAATGAGCCTGAATTTACCTGGGAAAAGACCAACATGGCTGATGTTTTAAGAGATAAGGCCGGACTATAGTGGGGATTGATGATTGTCGATTGAAGATTGTTGATTGATAATTTACGATGGATTTTTCACGAGTAACGAATGATGAACGTCAAATGAAGATTAAAAAGGAGAGAATTGTTTAATGAATTATGATGTGAAGGATATAAAATTGGCAAAGGGCGGTTTGCTTCGGATCGAATGGGCCAACCAGAGCATGCAAGTGCTCAACAACATTAAAAAAAGGTTTGCAATAGAGAAGCCCTTAAAAGGCATACGACTCGCTGCCTGCCTTCATGTCACCACCGAAACCGCTTCCCTGATGCAAACATTAAAGGCAGGAGGTGCCAAAATTACGCTCTGTGCTTCCAATCCGCTGAGCACTCAGGACGATGTGGCGGCCTCATTGGTAAAGCACGACAAAATATCTGTTTTTGCCATCAAAGGTGAAGACAACAAAACATATTACAAGCACATTCATTCTGCCCTTGATATCAAACCTCAATACACGATGGATGACGGTGCCGATCTGGTTTCCATCATTCACTCCGAACGCCAGGAGCTTATTGAGAATGTACGAGGCGGCACTGAAGAGACAACCACCGGTATCATCCGACTTAAAAGTATGGCCGCAGATGGTGTCTTACAATATCCTATCATAGCCGTAAATGATGCCAAGACCAAACATTTCTTTGATAACCGTTACGGCACCGGCCAGAGCACAATGGACGGAATTATTCGGGCCACAAACCGTCTCATTGCCGGATCTAACTTTGTCGTTTGCGGGTATGGATGGTGTGGCAAAGGTCTTGCACTGAGGGCACGCGGGATGGGAGCCAATGTCATTGTCACCGAGGTCGATCCCACCGCCGCACTTGAAGCGGTCATGGACGGGTTAACCGCGATGCCTATACGTCAGGCAGCGCGGATCGGTGATTTTTTCTGCACGGTCACAGGCAACATTAATGTCATACGAAAAGAACACTTCCAAATCATGAAAGACGGGGCCATTGTCGCCAATTCCGGTCATTTCAACGTGGAACTCGATCTTGACGGACTTGAATCCATAGCAAAATCCCGAAGAACAATTCGACCTTTCGTTGAAGAGTATGTTCTTGAAAATGGTAAGTGTATTAATGTGTTAGGAGATGGCAGATTGATAAATCTAGCATCTGCCGAGGGGCATCCATCAAGCGTAATGGATATGAGTTTCGCGAATCAGGCCTTGAGTGTCGAATATATGGTGAACAGCAAAAAAAGGCTTGAAAATAATGTTTATCCCGTACCCGAAGAGATAGACAAGGCCATTGCAAGAGAAAAATTGGCTTCAATGAATGTAAAAATCGACAGGCTCACCCCTGAACAGAAAAAATATCTGGCATCATGGAGCCTTGGAACATAGTAC
>CAXMTB010000084.1:6496-12986 GCA_964195835.1 uncultured Nitrospinaceae bacterium
CTTCAATGAATGTAAAAATCGACAGGCTCACCCCTGAACAGAAAAAATATCTGGCATCATGGAGCCTTGGAACATAGTACTCTCATTCATCATCCTATTTAGTATCTTATTTGTGATTTTTTTGCGTTTTATGGCAAGACTTTTTCGTATCCATTCATGGAGTAATTGAGATAGTGAAAATTCCAAATAACAAATCTCAAATAACAATCAAATACCAATGACCAAAATCCCAAAAAACAAACCAGTAGATGATCTTGAAGAAAGGCAAACGAATTGAAAAAGATTTTTTCATCAATACTGGAAAAATTAAAATTATTTAGTTCTTTAGTATTTGGAGCTTGTATTTTGGAATTTATTTGAAATTTGATGCTTGTGATTTGTTATTTCCGGTTTACCCGGGTTAGGATACATCGATTTAAACGTCTACTTTTGGTGTGTTCCCTTTAACAGGTCAACCGCCTTTTTCAGATGCATGGCGGAATTCGGATCGTCACCCTTTAAACCGTATACTAAACTGAGACCCACATAAGCCGGTGAATAATTCGGATCAAGTTCCTTTGCTCGACTGAACTCTCGAAATGCAGCATCAATTTTACCTGATTTTAACAGCGTGTTACCATTGTGAACATGGTTCACAGGTGTGTCGAGCCATGCATTCGATTCCATGGACCCTGGGGCACATGCGTATAGAAAAAATACGCACAAAACTGCAAATAAAACGTATTGTTTTTTAAATTTCATGATTCCTCCATTTAAGCCCGCATCTTTTATGAACCTGAGCGGTTCAGGGACAAGACACCTTTGTCTAATTTATTATATTTACTATAATATTTTTCTTTTTTTAATGTTTTCCAGTAGAATCACGGGTTAGTCAACCACAATAATAACACGGCATTTTTTCATAAAATAAAGGCTTTCCGAAGTACTTCTGAGCTTTGAAGCATCTGAATTGCTGATGACAATTTCAGAACAACCCGGACCCAATGTCTTCAACCCTTTTACCACCAAAGGATGATCTGCAACCCTCCGGTTATTCAGAATTTCCTTTGGATTCCGAGCATATCCGCTCATACCCTGCTGCACGGCATATTCTCTACTGACAAAAGCAGAACCATAAACTTCCTGATTGTTTTCATCGAGTATTCTTGGAACCATTACAGGCCTGACACCAAGTCCCCTGGCATCGACCACAAGTCCGGTAAAAACCGGTGACGATGTTTTATTCATCGTTACAAGCGTGATTGAGTCAAGGGGTTTGATGTCTTTCGGAAGTACAAGTTGAGCAAATCCTCCGCGAAGATTCACTTCCATTTCTATTTTTACCGTCCCGTCTGTTAGATATTCTTTTTTGACCACTTTTGCATTTTTTACCATATTCTCAATTTTAGACATAATGGCAGGGTCTTGAATTGCACAATCTCCAACAACAGTCGTGCCATTAATCCGTAGATCTTTAATAATTTCAAGGATTATACGAAAAGCATTAAGTTTTGCATCTGTCAGCGCCACGGTTTGAGCATTGAAGTTTCCAGACATTTTTGTTGGAGGAATACCGATTCCTTTTGCCTGAACGACCCCCCTGCTCCAATTGATACTCCCACTTTCCTTTAGTTCAACAACGTCTCTGGAATTGTCAGTATATCCAAAGGCAGAAAACGTCAGCAAAAACAGGAGAATCAGTATTAAAAACAGCTGTTTTCTCATATAAACTCCTTGGTACATTCTCTTATTGATAAGTATATTATTTTCAATATTCGATATTATTTGAGTCAAGCAGAAAGCTTTTATATTCTCCAATAAACGACAGGGCTTCCCTTTCCGTCGATATCCGCTTGATGGATTCACGAAACCTGCCGCTGTAACGCAATCCTTTGACAAACCATCCCAGATGACTTCGCATCATTCGACAAGCCCGTTTCTCTCCAAAGCATTCTATTGAAGTATTAAGATATTTCGTCATCGCATTAAAACGTTCGGCAAGATCCGGGGACACCCTTTCTTTACCATTCATCAGAGACATCACCTGAGAAAATAGCCATGGATTTCCAATGGCTGCCCGGCCAATCATTACCGCATCACAACCCGTTTCCTTTTTCATGGTCAATACATCTTCCGGCGTTACAATATCTCCGTTTCCGATAACAGGGATGGACACGCTATTTTTTATAGCCGTAATTAAAGACCAGTCAGCTTTACCCCCAAATCCTTGAGTCGCCAGACGTGGATGCACGGTGATGCCGTCCACTCCGCCCGCCTCTGCGGCTTTAGCGATGGCAAAAGCCTCACTGCCGGATTTATCCCAGCCGGCTCTCATTTTAACGGTAAGCGGAATGCTTATGGCTTTTCGAACAGCTAAGAAAATTTTTTCAACCTTATTGGGCGCTTTCATTAAAGCTGCCCCTGATCCGGTTTTCAACACCTTTTTTACAGCACAGCCAAGATTGATATCAAGAATGTCAGCACCCGACGCCTCAACCATGGCTGCTGCTTCAGCCATTATATTGGGATCTGAACCGAATATCTGAACCGATAACGGTTTTTCCTCGATCCGGCTTTCGAGTAATTCATGTGTTTTGGAGGATCTGTGAACCAGCCCGTTGGCACTGATCATTTCTGAACAGACCAGACCACACCCTGAAGCCTTTACCAACAGTCGAAACGGCAAATTAGTGATACCGGCAAGTGGTGCTAAAATCGTTATATTGTCGAGAACAACTGAACCAATTTTCATACATCAACCAAATTGGAAGAATTCCTTAAACATTTCCCGATAAATCGGGATCTACGACAATCGCCGATCATCAATCATCCATCGACAATCATCAGTCATCAATCGTCTATACCTGAATCTCTTTTGAAATCAATTTGTTCCAAAAACCTAAATAGTTACGTTTTTTCTAAAAACCTTTGGGGTTGGATTGGCATAGCAAAACAGGCAGTTATGATAGCATGGGTGCAGGTGATACGACCCGATATCCACTGAAATCATACATCCGCACCCCTTTGATGACCGCTGGCCTGTATCCCTTTTAAAGCTGAGGTCTCCACCAAATATCTTAACAAAAAGATCATTTGGAATACACGAGCCTTTCCTGATGTTCGAGCCTGAAGGCAACGCATTCAGCACTTCTTTTTCGCAGCACGCATACAGATCAACATTTTTTTCTGAAAGCTCTTTTTCCAATTTAAGAAGAGTTCCTATTTTTTCCGACAGGATTGGATCGATAAATGAAAATCCTGGTATTAACTTTATCCGTTTTTTTATCTTGGAGTAATGATCCATGAAGCTGGTAATACACCGTGTAACACCGCATTGTGATGCCCATGTGGCAATCCTGGAAAAATCATGAAGATTGTCTTTGATGATCTTTTCTTCAAATTTAAAAAAACAGACGGGATCGAATCTCCAGTTTATAGTTTTTGAATCGTAGTTTCGGCTAAGGTCTCGAAGCTGGTCAAGTCGCTGCTTTAAAGACGGCACTCGAGGTTCTAGTAACGGAATATCCGAATTTATGGTAAAGTTAAAAAAAAGATTGTATCCCATTGCCAAAAGCGTTTGACCAAATTTCCCTTTAAGGAAAGGAGCGAAATTTTTTGACCAGAATACAATGGTATGAACGCTGTCGGGCGTTGCAGGCACGATGAACTTACGCCGGTTATATGGATTGGTAACTTCAAACACCCCTTTTTTGATTTGTTCCATAAACCAATCCATGTAAAAGGCGGGAATATCGGTACGTCTTGAGGCTGAGATGACGATTTGATTTGAGTGTTTCATAACCCGAAATCAACCTCACGATGATTTTTTCTTAAGCTCAGCTAAAGATATCACTTTTTGACCACCTGGTTTTTCAGGTGTTGTTTTTTCCTTTTCGACCGGTTCGGTCTCTTCGGGACAAACCACCTTTTCCAGACGGATTTTTTTTCCTTCCATGGTGAATTCCTGGCCGTTAATATAAATATCACGCAGTATCCAGGTAACCACCTGAAGGGGCATCTGAAAAAAAAGCAGTTTCACATGATACCAGTCTTTTCTGATATCCGAAGAGATGTCCTCTATTCTCGCAAATGATATTGGCTGGTCCTCAAAGTATATGAGTACGACATCGTTTTCTTTAGTCATTATTCTACTGTCCTATATAAAAAGCGTATTGTTTCAGAATATGTTCAAGATAATCACGAAAACAAGAAAAATTGTAACACTTTAGCCTTTTGAAAACATTACCGCTTCCTTTGAAATCGATTTGTTTCAAAGGACTTAACTATTACGAAAAATTAAGTGCATGACTTTAGCATGTTATCAGTCTGGTGGCTTCGTGATATATTTTATAACCGTAAACAACCTTGTTTGGCAATGCTTATTTCCTTTAAATGAATAATTGCTCATTTTATATATTGATGTTAATAATACTTAAAAAATTATTTGTTAGGTTTTTTATCACACATCCAAAACAGTATAATATTTTGATTATATGGCTTTTATAACCGTTTTCAGGATGATATAAATATTTTGTTTTTTCTTGACAGATAAAGATACGTTCTGTTAGATAAATGAATGATCATTCATCTTGTTGGACTTCATTATTTAATCTTTACAGGAGGCTATCATGGTTAGAAAAATCAGGCAGGCAGCGGTCATTGGCTCTGGTGTAATGGGCGGAGGCATCGCTGCCCTGTTGGCCGGCGCTGGCATAAAGACATTTTTGCTGGATATCGTTCCTTTTGATCTAAAAGAAAAAGAAAGAGACGACCCGGTTGCCAGAAATCGAATCGTGAAAGCCGGTTTGGATGCAGTTTTGATGTCGAGTCCATCGCTTCTGATGCAGAAAAAAGATGTTAACCGTATCACCATCGGCAATTTGGAAGACGATTTTGACAAAATTTCAGACTGCGACTGGATTGTTGAAGTGGTTGTGGAGAATCTGAAAATTAAGCAGGATCTTTTTAAGCGAATTGAAACAAAAAGAAAGCCCAGTGCCATTGTTTCTTCCAATACCTCAGGGCTGCCGCTAAAAGTCATGTCCCAAAACCTCAGCCTCGATTTTAAACAGCATTTTTTAGGCACACATTTTTTTAATCCGGTAAGATATATGCATCTTCTGGAAATCATAGCAGGAGAAGAAACGCTCCCTGAAATTCTTGAATTTATGTCTGATTTTGCAGAACGGATTCTTGGCAAAGGCATTGTATGGGCCAAGGACACACCCAATTTCGTCGGAAACAGGATCGGTGTTCAGGGAATTGTCAAGGCCATGCAACTCATGCTTGAAGACGGCCTATCGATCCCTGAAGTGGACGCACTTTTTGGAACTGCCATGGGCAGACCCAAGACCGCCATGTTCAAGACTTGTGACATTGTCGGCCTCGACACCATGGGGCATGTGGCTAGAAACACCTATGACCTGGTGGTGGATGACGAACAGAGAGACAGCTTCGTTCTTCCCGAATTTGTGGACCAGATGATCCAAAAGAATTTACTGGGGAAAAAAACCAAAAGCGGTTTTTACAAGACCGACTTAACACCTGAATGGAAAAAGATCCGAAAGGTCATCGATCCACAAACTTTAGAGTATTCTGAATATGAACCTCCCGACTTCCCATGCCTTGTTGAAGCTAAAAAGGCAAAAACACTTCCTGAAAAAATAAAGGCCATCGTCTATGGCCAGGACAAAGGTGCCGGGTTTGCTTGGAAAGTGGTGGCAAACGGTCTGATCTACGCGGTTAACAGGACAGCTGAAATTTCAGATGCCATCGTTGACATTGACAATGCCATGAAATGGGGATTCAACTTTGAGATGGGCCCCTTTGAAACCTGGGATGCCATCAGCCTTGAGACTTCTGTAGATAAGATGGAAAAAGACGGGTTTGAAGTCCCTGAAAAAGTAAAGCGGATGATTGCAGCAGGCCATGCGTCATTTTACAAAACCGATATGGGTAAACGTTTTGCATATGATTTTACAACCGAAAGTTATACAGAAATTGTTGCCGGCAAAACGATGGTTTCTCTCGAAACCCTAAAAGGTGCGGGTAACCTCGTTGTGTCCTGTAAATCCGCTTCATTAATAGATCTTGACGACGGCGTCTTTTGTTTGGAATTTCACACCAAGATGAATGCCTTGAACAAGGAAATTATCGAATTTCAGCAAAAAATCATGGAATATGTGGATGCCAACGGTTTGGGTCTTGTCATCGGAAACCAGGCCGGCGGAATGCCGGGGGCCTTTTCCGCAGGCGGGGATCTTTTTTTTATGGCTGGTCTGGCCAAGGAAAAGAAGTACTCGGAAATCGATGCATTTTTGCATATGGCACAAGACGCTATACAGAAAGAAAAATATTCGAGTTTTCCGGTCGTCGCAGCCCCTTACGGCATGACCCTTGGCGGTGGATGCGAGGTGTGCCTCGGCGCCGACAGGATTGTGGCCCATGCCGAACTCTACATGGGACTTGTTGAGATTGGCGTCGGTCTGCTCCCATCGGGCGGCGGATGTTT
>CAXMTB010000085.1:0-12887 GCA_964195835.1 uncultured Nitrospinaceae bacterium
CCAACTGGTCATCTGTGGCGGTGTCCATCATGATTGAAGGTCCGACACCCCAGATGACCTTGCCGGGTTCAGCCGGAGAGAGAAAGACTGAATAGTTTATATCCCCGAGACCGGTAGCACCATCGCCCGGAACAGGATTCGGAATCTCGGGCGTTCCCGTGACAAGACCGGGCGTGTCGATAAGTGGCACAATCACACGATTGATCAGGTTCCAGTCGCCAACAGTTATCGGAATCACCGGCTGAATGTTCAAGAAAGTGGCTTCGCCGTTGGCTGCGCCATAATCGAAGGTAAACTTGAATGGCAGGCTGTACATGGCCCCCACAGGGTTCTGGGTCTTTGCGGCCAGGTCCTCGCCGCCTTTCTTCTGGCCTAAGGACGCCTTGTCTGCATCCTGACCGAAGGTGACACCGGACGAAAACAGAATTATAAGAAACAATGATAAAAGAATTTTGCATCGCATACGTTTCATCTCCCATCTTTTCATTTTTATCGTTTATAGCAATAAAATTAAGTTAGAGCCATGTTAAAATCAGCGCAAATTATCCGGAGGCGCCGCTATCCGGTTTTACCACATTCCAGTAAAACCCGATTCCGGTCTCGATCCCGTCAACTTCGACCTGGTTGCTTCTCTGGTCTCCATAGCACAATTTGTTTCCTTTGGATTTAGACCACAGTTCATTTGCCCACCTCCGAGCATACTTGACTCCAGCCGGCGTGGTTAGACCGCTACCAAGACCTGAGTAATCTCTTCTTCGAGTTCCTCGATAAGGGTGCGGTACTCATTGACCCTGGTTTCGGCTTCAGGCGCTTTGGAATTGGCCCAGTACCGCAATGCATAGACGCAGGCATCGTAGTCTTCACACAAGGTGAGGAACTCGGAATCTTCGGCCATGAGAAGATCTATGATATGGCTTTTGTCCGGAAATCGCTCTCGAATATGATGTGCCTTTTCATTCACAGTTCATCCAGCCATTCGGGGTTCTATGATTGATATTTACGGTTGATTGTTTGACAGGTTTTTGGTAACTTTTTAGATGTATATAACTTTTATTGATCCTATTTAAAGTACGTTACTGTTACGTACATGTTACAAATAGTTTCTTTTGGAGAGCTTTGCGCTGATTCCTAAAGACCAGAAGCTTATGGCAGATGATAATAAACCTACGCCCGAAACCATCCGGGTCCAGCTGGAGCGAATCCTCCAGAGTGCCGAATTCAGGGCATCAGACAAACAGAGGAAATTCCTGAGCTTCGTTGTTGATGAGACCCTGGAAGATCGAGCCTCGCAGCTCAAGGGGTATACCATCGCACTGTCTGTGTATGGAAGGACAGAAAAGTTTGATCCTCAGGTGGATCCAATCGTTCGTGTGGAGGCAGGAAGACTGCGACGTGCACTGGAGCATTATTATCTAACAGCTGGGAAAAATGACCTTGTGCGCATAAAAATTCCGAAAGGTGGTTACGTACCAACCTTCCACACGGTCCAGATACCGCCGTCTGGAGCCAAAACGCATACCTCAAAACGGAAAGACAGTACGCTAACCACGGGACCATCCGTTGCCGTCATGCCACTAATCAACTTGACTGGTGACAAGGAAAAGGACTACTTCGTTGATGGCTTAACGGAAGAATTGAGCTTTGAACTCGCGCGTTACCAGGACTTTCAAGTCATTGCTTCTCAGTCAACCATGCGGTTTAAGGGCCAGAAGGTTGATTTTAATGACGTCGGCAGGGACCTCGGCGTTCAGTTTGTTTTGACGGGAAGTGTCCGCGAGGATTTGAAGACTGTCAAGATTACGGTACGATTACTTAATACGTCCACCGGGGTGCAAATCTGGGGGGAGAACTATAAACGTGATCAGACAGCTTCCGATTTGATTGCGATACAGGAGGAAATTGCCCAGAGGGTTATTGGAGCCATTGCCGATCAGTATGGTTTGGTAAATCGGAGACTGTCCAGGGAATCCCGCAAGAAGGTGCCTGCAGATTTGAAGGCCTATGATGCCATCCTTCGCTTCTACCACTACGAAACAGAATTGACCCCGGAGGCATTCGAAAAAGCCCTGGCAGCGCTTGAGCAGGCTACCGAGATAGACCCGGAATATGGGCTTGCCTGGGCCATGCTCGGCCATTTGCATGCCGACAACTATGCACTGGGGTTTTGTGAAATTGAGGCGCCGCTGGAAAAAGCGCTGACTTTTGCCCAGAAGGGAGTGGCATTGGCGCCGGAAAATCAGTTTGTCCGGGATGCCCTCTCTCTCGTATATTTTCACCGAGGCGATAAGGAATTGTTTCTGCAACACGTTGAACAGACCATTGCACTCAACCCCAACTCCCCGTACATCGTAGGTGTTGCCGGTTGGCACATGGCGCTTTATGGGGAATGGGACCGCGGACTTAAATTGTTGAAAAAAGGGATTAAACTCAATCCATATCATCCAAGCTGGTTCCATCTTGCACCTTTCATGGACTACTATCGCCGTGGTGAGTATGAAAATGCCTTCGCCGAAGCTCTGAAATTCAACTATCCTGAATTATTCTGGGATCCCGTGATGCGAGCTGCCACTCTCGGCCAGCTGGGAAGACAGAACGAAGCAAAGACTGCAGTTAGCCAATTGCTCAAGCTGGAGTCGGATTTCGCAACTCGTGGACGAAGGCTCATCAGTCGCTATGTAAAGGTTGATGCTCTTATCGATAGGATCATCGAGGGACTGCGAAAAGCGGGTCTGGCTGGTCTCGAGTGACTCGAAAGGAGTTGAGGCAGAATCGAAATATAATTCTTATAAAACTGTGATACCTTGCAAATATCTATTTTTAAATGAAAATGAGATACAGCATAGAGGTATCTCAAAAATGATGCTCATTGTTTTTTATGACAACTTGCCATAAAATTATTTTTTTCATACCAAATGGTTGTGATATATTCAATTCTAGGTGGGTAGGCGATTATGTGATATCCATTCCATATCTTAAAGTTGGAGTTGTCTGATTCGGCCGGATCTTTACTCTGATAATTGTAAGATTATATCCTGGTCAATAAAAATTAGTTGTGCCCGAATCTATTTTTTGCCTTCAAGACGCTTCAAGGTTTCATCATATTCAGGAAACCCAACAACGGACTACAATTCGATAAAATCAAGGATCCTTTCAGGAATTTTTCCTTCCTTTATATAATGCAAGGCATGAGACATGCAGCCCCGCTATATTAAGCGGGATAAACCTCAGTCTGCTACTGCAAATGTCTCATAACGCAGCAGATTCGGCAAACTCGACAATCGCTCAATTTAGGGTAAAATAAATGAGAAAAATAGATTTATGATTACAGATCAATCCACATGTCGGCCTCGTTGCCGCAATGGCTGCATACGGCCTGCCCTTTGATTTTGCTTTTTTCTGCGGGAGCCGTGGATGGTTCCACATGTTCTTCCACATGTTTTTCCACATGTTTTTCCATGTGTTCCTCCAGGGTACAGGTGATCATCATTTCGGCTTCATTGCCACAGTTTTCACATTTACAGACCTGCTTGAATTTTTTTTCAGACATTTTCTTCTCCTCATATTTTAGAATAAGAGGGGTCTGGAATGAAGACCCCTCTGTAAAAAAATCAATGCTATGTTGCTGCTTTGTCTATTTTTGCCAGCGCTGAACGAACACCAGCAGCATAATCCGGGTGCACTTTTTCAAAATGTCCGAGTTGACGCTCTATGATGTCGTTCGGTACACCCTGCATGCCCTCGGCGAGATTGGAGAAAAGCCGTGCTTTCTGGCCGTCATCGAACAGATTGAACAGGGCACGGGGCTGGCCGTAGTCGTCGTTGCCTTCGCGGTGGTTGTAACGGTCAGCGTCTCCCGATATTTTCAGCGGCGGTTCTGCGAAATCCGGACTTTCCACCGGACCCTTGAACGAGTTTGGCTCGTAAAAAGCATCCGGATTGGGGAAGTTCGGGAAGAAGCGCATCTGTCCATCCTTGTGGTAATGGTTCACCGGGCATTTTGGCGCGTTTATGGGTAGCGCTTCATAATGCGTGCCGATACGATAGCGATGCGCATCTGCGTAAGAGAAAATCCTCCCCTGCAGCATTTTGTCAGGTGAAAAGCTGATGCCCGGTACGATATTTGAGGGCGAAAAAGCGGCCAGTTCGACTTCAGCAAAATAGTTTTCAGGATTGCGGTTCAGTTCCATCTCACCAACATCGATTAGCGGGTAGTCACCGTGCGGCCAGACCTTTGTCAGATCGAACGGGTTGTAAGGTGTTTTTTCGGCATCCTCTTCCGGCATTATTTGCACACAAAACCGCCACTTAGGGAAATCGCCACGATCAATTGCGTAGAAGAAATCTTCCTGAGTGGATTCGCGAGTCCGACCGACGACCTCCGCGGCTTCGGCGTTGGTCCAATGTTTGTGGCCCTGCATGGTTTTAAAATGAAACTTCACCCAAAAACGCTCATTTTGGGCGTTGATGAAGCTGTATGTGTGGCTGCCGTAACCGTTGATGTGACGCACGCCGATGGGTAGACCGCGATCTGAAAACAAGATGGTTACCTGGTGCAGAGATTCCGGAGACAGCGACCAGAAGTCCCACATCGCCGTTGCGGAGCGCAGGTTTGTCTTCGGATGCCTTTTCTGGGTATGGATGAAGTCCGGGAACTTATACGGGTCACGAACGAAAAAGACGGGTGTGTTATTGCCGACCATATCCCAGTTGCCTTCTTCGGTGTAAAACTTCAATGCAAAACCGCGCACGTCACGCTCTGCATCGGCGGCACCCAACTCGCCGGCCACCGTCGAGAAGCGAGCGATCATATCGGTTTTCTTGCCCACTTCGGAAAAGATCTTGGCCTTGGTGTACTTGGTAATGTCATGGGTGACGGTTAAAGTGCCGTGTGCCCCCCAGCCTTTGGCATGGACGACGCGTTCGGGAATCCGTTCTCGGTTCTGATGGGCCAGTTTTTCGATCAGCTGGTAGTCCTGCACCAGAAGCGGGCCACGCGGACCTGCAGTAATTGAGTTCTGATTGTCGGCAATGGGAGCTCCGGCCGATGTCGTTAATTTTTTTGAGTCGCTCATAATGACCTCCTGATTATTGGGGTTAGCATAAAGATTTTATCCGGCAAATTGTTTATGTGGAACAATCGTTACGTTCAAATTAAATCTTAATAATAAGGCAAAAAAACATGATGTTACAATGTTTTTTTGCAATCACAACAGATACCAAAAAAATCAAGTCTATGCGTCAGTATTTCAAAACCGGTTTCATCGGCAACTTCTTTGGCCATATCCGTAAGGCCGGCCAGATCCGGATCAATTATTTTATTACACCGGATACAGATCACATGTGGATGGGGATAAGGCTTATTGCCGTCATAGCGGTTGCTTCCATCCGCAAAGCCGAGTTCTAAGACTTCTCCCAATGATTTGATTAGTATAACATTGCGATACACCGTTGCCAGGCTCATAGTAGGGAAATCATCTTGCAGTTGCTCGTAAATCTTTTCGACACTCGGATGCCCTTCGCTTCGGGCCAGAATCTTGATTACAGCCAGGCGTTGGGGTGTGAGCTTATGATCGTTTTCCCTTAATTTTTTTATAATGGAATCAAATCGTTCTTCAGGATCAGCCACTGGCAAACTCACTTTCCGAATTAATCAATAGTAACAACTAAATGATAATAGATCTCATTTAATACACCTTATACATTAAGTCAAGAACATTTTTGATTCGAAATCCCTTAAAAACAAAAAGCCCGGCTCATAGCGAACCGGGCTTTTAAATCTGCTTATACGTTTACATTATTCTGTCGAGGTGCTTCCCAGAAATAGACGGGTAAATTTATCGTTGTCTTCCGGGGTGACCTCCCTGGGAAGTCGTTCCATGGCCATGTCCATGGCTCTATCAATTAATTCAGCCTTGAACTCATTCTTGGCCTGCAGGAAATAAGTGTCGATTCTACGTTTTGAATCTTCGAGCATCATCTTGCTCTGGTTTTGAGCGGATTCTATAATCTCTGTTTTTTTCTTTTCGCCCTGTTGAATAATTCGGTCTTTGAGTTCTGAAAAACGTACTTCGCTTTCATCGACTGTTTTGAGCGTCTCTTTTATTTTTGCCTTTGCATCTTCCTTTTCATTCTCAAGCTGATTGATCTCTTGTGCCAGCTTGTCCTTTTGGCCCCGGAGAAAATTCATTATCGGCGTTTTTCCGTATTTAACGATCAGAAAGACAATAATTCCAAAATTGATCCACCTAAAGATAAGGTCATAAATTGGCCGCCAGCCACTCGATTTTTCGGCTGCAAGGGCATCATGACCCAAAAAATGAAGACTCAAAACGATTGCGATGAGATAAAAGAATTTACCGCCTATTTTATCCATATATTTCATTGAGCCAGTCTCCGATCCAGCAACTTTTCCATGATGTTCATCGCCAGAGTTTCGGATTCCTCCTGGATATGTTTTCTGGCTTCAGAAAGCTGAACATTAACTTCCATTTCGGCCTTTTCTTTTATCGCTTCAATCTCTTTTCTTGTAGAAGCAAGGATTTCAGAACTTTTCACGCTTCCCGATTCTTCGAGCTCTCGCTTCAATTCAAATGCTTGAGCCCTTACTTCTAATTCCTGCACTTTCAGTTTTTTCGTAAGGTCTTCGAGTTCTTGGATCGTATCAACGGTATCCACTTTTATCTTATCCATGTAATTTACCCTTTCAGTCATAACATTTTGTAAAGGGCGAAACATGATGCGGTTGATAATAAACAAGAAGATCAGAAAAGAGAGAAGCTGTACGAATAGCGTCTCATTAATCGTAATTAGAGCGATGTTGCTGATAATATGCATAAGCTGGTTTTTTTTTAAATATACAGTTTAGAAATCACACAACGAATAACAGTAACAATGCGATAACCAGTGAGTAGATCCCTGTAGATTCGGAAACCGCCTGGCCGACCAGCATCGTTCGGGTTAAAAGTCCCGCTTCTTTGGGATTTTTGCCGATGGCTTCACATGCTTTCGCTGCAGCCATTCCTTCGCCGATACCGGGCCCGATGGCGCCAAGCCCCATTGAAATTCCTGCACCGAGAAAAGCAGCTGCTTTTATAATATCTGCACCTTCAATTGCCATTTTGTCCCTCCTAAATGGTGTTATTGTTTTTTTATATTTATATGTCTTATAGTTAGACTACAAAAATCAGTACCAGGGCGATCACCAATGAATAAATCCCTGTAGATTCGGCTACCGCCTGGCCGACCAGCATTAACCTGGTCAGATCTGCTATATGTTTTTGATTACGACTAATCCATGCCACCGCACTGCGGCCGGCAAAACCTTCCCCGATTGCCGGGCCGATGGCGCCAATCCCCATACATATACCGGCTGAAAGCAATGCCATAGGCGGTGCAAGTAAATCAGTTGACGGGAAAGATTTAAACATGAGGATAAAGCTGACCAAGAGCGCGTAGATGGCGGTTGTTTGTGTAACCGCCTGTCCCAGCAGCATGACGTTCGTTACCGGCGTAGCGGTTTCAGGCTGCCTGGAAACGCCGTCACAACTGGCTTCTGCCACAAGACCGCCCCCCAGTCCGGACCCGATGGCGCCAAACCCCGACGAAATTCCAGCACCCAAAATAGCCGCCCAGGTGGGTGAGAACGGACGCACGGAAAAGTCAGTAAACAATAGAATAAATGCCACCACCAGTGAAAAGATGGCCGGAGTCTGGCACACTGCGGAACCGATCAGCATATTTGTAGTTAACCGTCCACTAACCTGCGGTTGTCGTGCCATTCCCTTACAGGCGGCCCCGGCGGGAAATCCGGAACCCACGCCGGACCCGATGGCCCCGAGTCCCATGCACAGTCCTGCCGATATCAACACGAAAGGCGTCATGGTGTTCTGAGGGAAATTAGTAAACAGCAGCATCATGGCAATGACCAGCGCAAAAATTGAAGCAGACTCTGCAATGGCCTGTCCTACCAGCATGGATTTAAAGATATCACCCGATAATTTGGGATTTCGGCCGATGGCTTCATTGGCACTTGCGGCTGTGAATCCTTCGCCAATCGCCGCTCCTATGGCACCGAAACCCATCGCCATTCCGCCGCCAGTAAAAGCTGCTACCTTAATCCAAGTTTGAATGTCTAATGCCATAAATTAATTTACCTGAACTGCAATATATACCACTGTTAGCATGGTAAACACAAACGCCTGAATCGTTCCAACGAACATGCCGAAAAATGCATTCAGAAAAGGTGGTGTAATAATACTGAAAGTCAGATAGGAAACCACCAGAATAATAATCGAACCGCCCATGATGTTTCCAAAAAGACGAAAAGAGATGGAAATAACCTTTGCAAGTTCTCCGATGATGTTCAACGGCGCCATAATAAACATCGGTTCGCAGTAATCTTTAAGATAAGTTTTTAATCCCTTTGCCTTGATTCCTGCATAATGAGCAATAAGGAATCCCATAAGCCCAAGACTTAGAGGTGTATTCAAATCCTTTGTCGGTTCTTCGAGGTGGGGAATGATTCCAAGCCAGTTGGAAAGTACCAAAAACATGAACAATGCACATATCATGGGAGCGTATTTCTTTGAAAGCTCCTTTCCCAGTGCGTCTTCGGTAAGCTCGAAAAGATGTTTGACAAAAAGTTCTCCAACGACCTGCAATGGCCCGGGGAGTCGACTCTTTGCTTTTGTTGCAAAAAAACCAAAGCAAATAAGTACAACAATGACGATCCAGGTCATCATGATGACTTCAAGGTTTAAGGTTATATTGTGGCCAAAAAGCGGAATGATAAGCTGATGGATTAAACCGAGATCTTCCATGATTTTCCTAAGCCTGTTTTTTTCGAGTAGCGGTTATGAGACTTACAAAATGATCCGCCAGAATGAAAAGTTGAATCATAAAAATTCCGAGAATTACAGAAATAAAGTTATATTGCTCAAATTTAACGGCAATGATCATCGGTACCGCAAGAAGGATATACCTGAAGAAGATGGAACCAAGGGAGAAAAAAAAGGTTTTATTGTTGGATTTGCCGATTCGAAGGGGAAGGGTTTCTCCCATTATTATAAAGTTGATAATACTGAAAATCGTTCCTAAGATCAGCCCTTTGCCGACAGGTTTCTGGCCGGCGAGAATAAAAAAGAGGCCTATAAAAATTGCGACTATAATAGCTCCGGTACAATATTTTTTTTGGGTTTCCCTAATCGATTCCATGGTTGGAATGGTTATCTTCTTCTTTGGTTTCAGTAATTTCAAGGATCTGACGATAAACGACAACCCCACCGCCAATAACACCTAAAACTGTAAAAATGGCTACAAATATACCTCTGGTTCCAAAAAATCTATCGAGGTACCGGCCGATAAAAAAACAAAAAAAAATACAACCGACCATGGTCAGACCGAGTTGCGTAATTATGGAAAGATTTTCAATCCACGGCCGGTTTTTTTTATAGTTGAAAGACATTTTGTGTAGCGCGTCCTGTCTCATTATAACTGCTTGATTTGCCAAAATATATCTAAATGGACAGGTTGTGCCGATTTAAAACCGTTAGTCAGATAGCAGAAAATAATCTAAACTGTCAAGCAGTATGTGATTTTTTTTTTGTGGCACTATCTATGCCCAAATAATAAATGTATTATTGCATAAACTTAATTTGTAATATATTTTAATAAATTTAGCGAGGCCTGTTGAATGACCATATCGAACACCGAAAAATTAAGACGGTTTTATGATCAGTTTTCACACGATGATCATGTTCTCATTGTGATTAATGCCGATCCGGATTCAATTGCCAGCGCCATGGCGGTTAAAAGGTTGCTCTGGCGTAAAGTGTCGAACATCACTATTTCCAATATCAATATTATTAAACGTCCGGACAACATCGCCATGATCCGTCTATTGGGCGTCAACCTCGTTCAAGTTAAAGATATTGTAAAAGATTGTTTCTCCCGTTTTGTGATGATGGATTCCCAGCCGGACCACAGTGAAGTATTTACTCGTTTTCCGATGGATGTCATCATTGACCACCATCCTGACAGTGGTGTAAAGGCGCCTTTTGTGGATATTCGTCCCAAATACGGCGCAACTGCCAGTATCATGACCGAGTACTTAAGAGCGGCAAAAATCAAGCCTTCGACCAAGCTTGCCGCCGGCCTGTTTTATGCCATAAAGACAGATACGAACAATTTCGTGCGTCAAACCTTAATCGAAGACATCAGGGCTTTCCAATTTCTTTACCGTCATGCCAATCTCAACATTGTCAACAAGATCGAACGGTCGGAATTGAGGCTCGATTTTCTAAAATATTTCAAGGTCGCCCTGGAAAATAAGCGTATTCGAAAAGGGCGCTTGTTTGCGCATTTCGGACCGGTGGTCAATCCTGATGTCTGTGTAGTGCTGGCAGATTTTTTCATCAAGATCAGCTCGGTGGACTGGAGCATCGTATCCGGAGTATACGACCATAATCTAATCGTTGTTTTCAGAAACGACGGGTTTCGTAAAGATGCAGGAAAAATTGCCAAAACGAGTTTCGGTGAACTCGGTTCCGCCGGTGGTCATAAGAGTGTGGCACGTGCTGAAATTCCACTTGAAGCGCTGAAGGACGAAGTCGACTATGAAAACAATAAAAAGCTTTTAATATGGATCATCAATCGGGTTGAAAAAAGAGCAGGAAAGAAATGATCTCGAATCATAACGAATTGTCTGTGACCATCCTCGGCTCCGGCACATGTGTCCCCTCGCTTAAAAGAAGTTCGTGTTCCGTGCTCATGAGAACAGATGACAACATCCTGCTTTTTGATTCCGGAGCCGGCACAATGCGCAGGCTCTTGGAAGCCGGCATTGAAATTTACGATGTTTCCTTTATTTTTTACAGTCATTTTCATCCGGACCATACCAGTGAATTGGTTCCGTTTTTGTTTTCCAATAAATATCCTGACGGGAGCCGCCGTAAAAAGCCGTTGACATTGGTGGCTGGAAACGGATTTTTAAAATTTTATGAGAACTTGAAATTGGTTTATGGCCATTGGATCGAACTCGATAGCAATCTTTTAAAAATCATTGAACTTGGCAATGCCGATCATGACATGCGTCGGTTTGATGATTTTAAGGTGGAATCGCTTCCGGTGGAGCACAACCCGGAGAGCATAGCATATCGAATCACCGGTCCGGACGGGGTATCCGTCGTCTATTCCGGTGATACGGATTTTTCAGATAATCTGGTGATACTTTCCAAAGATGCAGATCTTTTAATCTGTGAGTCTGCGCTTCCCGATGAATTGAAGGTAAAAGGGCATCTTACGCCTTCTCTGGCCGGTGAAATTGCGAAAAGGGCAAATGTTCGCAAACTGGTTCTGACGCATTTTTATCCTGAATGCGATCAGACGGATATAGAAAAGGAATGCCGAAAAGTCTATGAAGGCCCCTTAATCCTGGCAGAGGATCTGATGGAAATAGAAATTTGACAATTGATCGCCTCAGGTATAATTAAATTTTTTGCTGAAAGAACTCGTGAATAAGGGCTCGTAATGAAAGAACCTTCCCGGGCAATTAATAAAGATCTCTGCTTTAACGGGGGTTTCATCCATAACGCTAAATCGTCGATGGTTCTTTCAAAACGATCCCTAATTCACTCAAACAGCTTCCAGCCAAAAATTTAATCATACCTGAGGCTCCTTCTTGTTGGGCGAAGCTGAAAGCAAAGATCAATAACATCAATAAATATAGATTTCTGAGACATGAGATATTATCCGGTATATCTTGATATCAAAGATAGAAATTGTCTGGTGATCGGCGGCGGATCTGTGGGTACCCGCAAGGTTTTGACGCTGATATCATGTGGTGCAAATGTAACGGTTGTCAGTCTTGATGCCACCGAAAAGTTGCAGAAACTTTCAAATAACGGTGTAATAAAACTTAAAGAAAGGTCTTTTCAAAACACCGATCTTGATGATCGATTTCTTGTTGTCGGCGCAACCGATAACCAGGAATTAAACTTTAAAATACATGCTGAGGCTGAACGCCGTGGCTTATTGTGCAATATCGCAGATCGTCCTAAAGCATGTAATTTCATCCTTCCGTCTATTGTAAACCGGGGAGATTTAATTATTGCCATATCGACGTCAGGGAAAAGCCCTGCGTTTGCCAAAAAACTGCGCAAACAGCTTGAAGCGGAATTCGGGGACGAATATGCAGAATTTTTAAATCTGATGGGCGCAATCCGCGAAAAACTTTTAAGCCAGGACCACGAGCCCGAGGCACATAAGCATCTTTTTGAACAGTTGATCGAAAAGGATCTCGTTCAAATGCTTAAAGACGGCGATACCGATAGTATCAATTCATTGCTTCATGAAATTTTAGGTGAAGGGTATGAATTCGAATTTTTAAAAGGCATGCATCAATAGATTCACAAAGGATTGAATAAGTGGAACCTATATTTCTTGTTGTCATTATATTTTACATGTTGAGCACCATCGGGTATCTTATTTATCTTTTTCTTCAAAAAGATTACCTTCAGAAAGCCGGTTTTTATCTTTTGGCCGCTGGTTTTTTATGTCATACGGCGGAAATAGGATTCCGATTTATCCAGTCCGGAAACTTTCCTGTCAGTAACCTTCATGAAACACTCTCATTGGCGGGCTGGACCATCGCCGGTGTTTTTCTGCTGTTTCAAGACAGATATCGTCTCAAAATTCTGGGAATTTATGCAGCTCCCCTAATTACGTTTGTGATGGTCATTGCAGCCCGTCTGCCGAACGTACCGAGCGAGACTCATACGATCTTAAACAACTTGTGGCTTATTGTGCACGTGGTTGCGATCTTTATCGGTGAAGCGTCATTGGCACTGGCCTGCGGTGCAGGACTCTTGTATCTTTTACAGGAGAATGCC
>CAXMTB010000086.1:0-12886 GCA_964195835.1 uncultured Nitrospinaceae bacterium
CGACGGGCTGGAAATATATGTTCACGGGAATGCCCAAGATCAACTTGGCCAGATCATGAAACGCGGCAAACTGGTCATACATGGCGATGTGGGCCAGACGTTCATGTATGGCGCCAAGGGCGGGGAAGTGTATGTGCTGGGGAATGCTGCCGGTCGCCCCTTGATCAATGCCGTGGGTCGTCCCCGGGTGGTCATCAACGGCACCTGTCTCGATTATCTGGCGGAATCGTTTATGGCCGGCGATCCTTTGAACGGTGGCGGGTTTATCATTCTCAACGGCATTGACTTCGATGAAGACGCCAACGTCATAGACCAGCCCACCCCTTACCCCGGTTCCAATCTCTTTTCTTTGGCTTCAGGAGGCGCTATCTATATGAGAGATCCTGATCATAAGGTTGTGATCGACCAGTTGAACGGCGGTGAATTCGTTGCGCTGAGCCCTGCGGATTGGGAACTTATTTTGCCCTATCTGGAAGAAAACGAAAGGCTTTTCGGCATCTCCATTGAAAATGATCTGTTGACGGTTGATGGTCACAAAAAGGATTACACCGAAGTTTATCGAAAAGTGCAGGCGGTGACACTCGATGTCCTGGCCAAGGAATCTGTGGCTGCCGAAGAATGGGGCGAAGACTGGCAGGATGATGAGAATCTAAAATCCGCATAAATCTTAAAAAAGCTAAACGCTTACAAAAATTTAAATCTAATCTTAGAACGGATATGAAAGCAATTTTAGCCCTTGAAGACGGGCGAACCTTTCCTTGCCAAAGCTTTACCGGCCCGGGTGAAACCGGGGGTGAGGTCGTGTTTAATACCAGCATGACCGGCTATCAGGAGGTTCTTACCGATCCTTCCTACAGCGGTCAAATGGTCACAATGACCTATCCCCTCATCGGCAACTATGGCGTGAATCCCGAGGACATCGAATCCGACAAAATACAGGTTTCCGCATTTTTGGTGAGGGAATACCAGGGCTTTCCCAGCAATTTCAGATCTGTTTCATCTTTAGCCGATTACCTTCAAGCCCAGGGCATACTCGGGGTTGAAGAATTCGATACCCGTGCTTTAACCAGACACATTCGGGATGCAGGGGCAATGCGGGCATTTATTTCCACACAGGACCCCGACCCTTTATCATGTGTCGAACGGGCAAGAGAAATTCCGAGCATGGTCGGTCAGGATCTTGTAAAAAACGTAACCACCCAGGTTCCTTATTACTGGCGCAACGGCAAGCCGGTTTTTTTTGATTCCAAGGATATTTATTTAGACAGAAATGTCTGGCAGTCCAAAAGGGAGAAATATTCGGTGGTGGCCTTTGATTTTGGAATCAAATACAACATCTTAAGATGTCTGGAATCCCAAGGATTTGAAATTGTCGTGGTTCCGGCTGCTACCGAAGCCGATACGATAAAGGCCATGGAGCCGGATGGAATTTTTTTATCCAACGGTCCCGGGGACCCGGAGCCGGTGACGTATGCCATCGAATCCATTAAAGCACTTTTGGATTATGCTCCTTTATTTGGCATTTGCCTCGGGCATCAACTTTTGGGACTTGCATTGGGGGGAAAAACTTTTAAACTCAAGTTCGGTCATCGGGGCGCCAACCAGCCGGTAAAAAATCTCCTGACAGGAAGGATTGAAATAACATCTCAAAATCACGGATTTGCTGTAGACACGGATAGCCTGAAAGGTGAAAATATTGAAATAACGCATATCAATTTGAATGATAATACACTGGAAGGATTCAGACATAAAGAATGTCCGATTTTTACCGCTCAGTATCATCCGGAGGCTTCACCCGGCCCTCATGATTCAAAATATCTCTTTGATGAATTCAAGGCTATGATTAAGAAAAAGAAAAAATAAGAATGCCCAAACGTACGGACATACACAAAATCCTCATCATCGGTGCAGGCCCGATTATTATCAGCCAGGCGTGCGAGTTTGATTATTCGGGCACCCAGGCATGCAAGGCGCTAAAAGAAGAAGGCTACGAGGTCATACTGGTCAACAGCAATCCTGCAACCATCATGACCGATCCTGAAATGGCCCACCGAACCTACATTGAACCGGTGGTTCCACTGGTGGTTGCAAAAATCATCGAAAGAGACCGGCCTTGTGCGCTGCTTCCAACTCTCGGAGGCCAAACCGGTCTTAATACCGCCGTTGAAGTTGCCAAGATGGGGGTACTCGATAAATTTGGGGTTGAAATGATCGGTGCATCCATCACATCGATTAATAAAGCTGAGAACAGGGAACTTTTTAGAAACGCCATGGAAAATATCGGACTCCGCATTCCCAAAAGCGGTTTTGCAACCCACCTGGAAGAGGTCAGGGCCGTTGCCGACGATATCGGATTTCCGATCATTGTCCGTCCCAGTTTCACCTTGGGCGGCACAGGTGGTGGTGCTGCATACAACCCTGAAGAATTGGAAAAATTGGCAAAAGCAGGACTCGACGCTAGTCTTATCGGACAGGTCATGCTTGAAGAATCGGTTTTGGGCTGGAAAGAATATGAACTCGAAGTCATGCGGGATAAAAATGACAATGTCGTTATTATCTGTTCCATTGAAAATATGGACCCCATGGGCATCCATACCGGTGACAGCATCACGGTAGCCCCGGCGCAAACGCTGTCGGACAAGGAATATCAATCCATGCGGGATGCCTCCATCGCTATCATGCGGGAGATTGGCGTGGATACCGGCGGCTCAAACGTTCAGTTTGCCGTCAATCCCAAAAACGGAGAACTGGTCGTCATTGAAATGAATCCCCGGGTTTCACGAAGTTCTGCCCTTGCCTCAAAAGCCACTGGATTTCCCATTGCCAAAATCGCCGCCAAACTGGCCGTGGGATATACGCTGGATGAAATCCCAAATGATATTACCGGAGAGACCTTTGCATCCTTTGAACCGACACTCGATTACTGTGTGGTTAAAATACCGCGCTGGACATTTGAAAAATTCCCGGAAACACAGGATTATCTGACTACTGCCATGAAATCCGTGGGTGAAACCATGGCCATTGGCCGAACATTTAAAGAGTCGTTGCAAAAGGGTTTGAGATCTCTTGAGATCGGACGTTTTGGACTGGGGTCTGATGGAAAGGACCTTCTGTATCCAAAGGACGACAAAGCAAAAAACTTATCTCTATCCGAAATTGAGCAGAAACTGGCAACACCAAATTCCCAGCGGATTTTTTACTTGCGCTATGCCATACTTAAAGGAATGCCCATTCAATTCATTTATGAACTCACCGGCATCGACCCGTGGTTTTTGCATCAGATCAAACAGATCGTGGAACTGGAGCAACGCATTGGGTCCGCCGGAACCGATTTACCTGAAACGCTTTTAAAAAAAGCAAAATCCTGGGGGTTTTCAGATGTTCAGCTTGCTCATTTAACCGGCTCCACCGAACAAGCCATTGAACATACCCGAAAAACTTATGACATACGTCCCGTTTACAAGCTGGTGGATACATGCGCTGCGGAGTTCAAGGCGGCAACACCGTATTACTACTCCACCTATGAAATGGAAAATGAAGCCAGGATCTCTGACCAAAAAAAGGTGATGATTTTGGGCGGCGGCCCCAACCGGATCGGCCAGGGGATTGAGTTCGATTACTGTTGTGTTCATGCATCTTTTGCACTTCGTGAAGAAGGCGTTGAAAGCATCATGGTCAACAGTAACCCGGAAACCGTCAGCACGGATTACGACACTTCCGACAAGCTCTATTTCGAACCGCTGACCAAAGAAGACGTGATCCATATTGTGGAAACCGAAAAGCCAATGGGCGTCATTGTTCAATTCGGCGGTCAGACACCCCTCAATCTTTCAGGGTCCCTACATAAGGCCGGAGTCCCTATTCTGGGCACCCAACCTGAAAGTATCAACCGGGCAGAAGACAGAGAACAGTTTCAGGCATTATTAAAAAAGTTGGGCCTCGTTCAGCCGGAAAACGGCACCGCATTGTCTATAGAAGAAGCTGTGGCGGTGGCTGAAAAAATTGGTTACCCTGTCGTTATCCGTCCATCCTATGTATTGGGTGGTCGGGCCATGAAAATCGTTTATGATCGCAAGGAGCTTGAAAACTTTACCAGACTTGCCATTCTGGAATCCTCCGGCCATCCCGTGCTCATCGATAAATTTTTAGAGGATGCCATTGAAGTTGATGTGGATGCCGTTTCAGATGGAAAGATGACCATCATCGGTGGGATCATGGAACACATTGAAGAGGCGGGAATCCATTCGGGTGATTCTGCCTGTGTCCTGCCGCCTTATAGTATTTCTAAACCTATGCTTGACGAGATTACCCGCGCTACAAAGGCCATGGCATTGGAACTTGATGTTGTGGGTTTGATGAATGTTCAGTATGCCATCAAAAACAACCGACTTTTTGTTCTTGAAGTGAATCCCAGGGCATCCAGAACCATCCCGTTTGTCAGTAAAGCCACCGGTATTCCTCTGGCCAAAATCGCAACAAAGGTCATGCTCGGCAAAACGCTGAAAGAATTGGGTATTGTCAGTGAAAGAATTCCAGCCCATGTCTCTGTCAAGGAATCTGTTTTGCCGTTTAACCGGTTCCCGGGTGTTGATACTCTTCTCGGGCCTGAGATGAAATCCACCGGAGAAGTCATGGGGATCGATTCGGATTTCGGTTCTGCATATGCAAAGTCTCAATTCGGCGCCGGACAACACCTACCGGATAAAGGGACCGTCTTTATCAGTGTAAAAGACAACGACAAGCAAGCAATTCTTCCTGTGGCATCTCAATTTAATGATATGGGGTTTACGATCATGGCAACCCGGGGAACCTCATCGTTTTTAAAGCACCGGGGCATCGCGAACAAATTGGTCAATAAGGTCTCCATTGGTCGCCCCCATGTAGTCGATGCCATAAAGAACAAAGAAATACAGCTGATAATAAATACACCCTCAGGCGGCGAAACCAAGCGGGACGGGTATGTGATCAGACGCGCGGCTATAAAATTCAATATTCCATATACCACGACCGTTGCCGGAGCCATGGCCATGTGCAAAGGAATTGCAGCGCTAAAGAAAAAACGTCTTTCGGTGAAAACCATACAAGAGTATACGAGTTCGTTCTGAAAAAAAGAAGAAATAATAGCTTAAACCGATTAATTAAGGAACCCTATGAAATATTTTGGAAAACCCCGTGAAGCCTGCGGGCTGTTCGGTATTTACGGTCATCCTGAAGCTGCAAGACTGACCTACTTTGGTCTGTATGCGCTTCAACACCGGGGGCAGGAAAGTTCTGGAATTGCTGTTTCCCGAGACCACAACATTGTTGACCACAAGGGAATGGGCCTCGTTCCCGATGTTTTTGACGTAACCCACCTGGAACATTTGGACGGAGAAAGCGCCATCGGACATGTACGCTATTCTACTACAGGAAGCTCCATTCTTGGCAATGCCCAGCCGTTTGTTGTCCATCACAAAAAAAAAGCTTATGCGATTGCCCATAACGGCAATCTTGTCAATGCGCATCATCTGAAAAAAGAGCTCGAGGAAACGGGCTCCATTTTTCAGACCACCATGGACAGCGAAATATTCCTCCATTTCTTTGTTAAAAGCTTGAAATTGGGATTCGAAGGTGCTCTGGTGGAAACGGTGTCGCGGCTTAAGGGTGCATTTTCTTTTGTGATGCTGACCAGCAAAGGAGAAGTTGTCGGAATAAAGGATCCCTATGGTTTTCGCCCTTTATGCCTGGGAAAACTCAATGGCCATTATGTCCTGGCATCGGAAACCTGTGCACTGGATCTGGTCCAGGCAGAATTTATACGTGAGCTTGATCCTGGAGAAATCGTTATTATCAGTGAAGGCGGCATCCGGAGCATCAAAGTCCCGACGCCGGAAAGAAGAGCGTTTTGCATCTTTGAGTTCATCTATTTTGCAAGACCTGACAGCACCATCTATGGGCAGAATGTGTATTTAACCCGAAAGGCTCATGGGCGTCGGCTTGCTCAAGAAGCCCCTGTGGTTGCTGATCTGGTCATGCCCTTTCCCGACTCCGGAACGTATGCAGCTTTGGGCTATTCGGAAGTCTCCGGAATCCCTTTTGAGATGGCCATGATCCGAAATCACTATGTTGGGAGAACATTTATCCAACCCACCCAGAGCATGCGTGAGTTTGGTGTTCGGGTAAAATTAAATCCTGTTAAAAAACTTCTCGAAGGAAAAGATATCGTCATCATCGAAGACTCGATAATCAGAGGCACTACGGTTAAAACCCGAGTCAAAGCCCTTCGTGGACTCGGTGTAAACCGAATCCACATGCGAGTGAGCGGCCCTCCCCATCGTTTTCCATGTCATTATGGAATCGATTTTTCCACAAGGGGGGAACTGATTGCAGCCAATATGTCTATTGAAAAATTGAAAGATTTTCTCGGTCTGGATTCGCTGAATTACCTCAGCCTTGAGGGGCTTTTGGGTTCAATGGGTATCGAACATCCGGAAAACAACTTTTGCAAGGCATGTTTTGACGGCTGTTATCCGGTCAGTTTTGACGAGGATCTTTCCAAGCACTGTCTAGAATAATAGACGCTCACTTTTTCATATGTTCCAGGCCAAGAGATATGCACCAAACATGAAGAAAACCGTCGCCTTTTCCAAAAATGCCACCAATGTTTTCTTTCACATCCTGACCCATTGTAACCTCAAGTGCAGGCACTGTTATATCAACAAAAAACAACACGGGAAAAACACGCTTCCCATAGAGACTATTAACGCCTGGCTCAGAGTATTTGCATCAAAAAACAAAGAAGCAAATGTCATCTTTTTGGGTGGAGAACCCACCCTTCATCCGGATCTCCCCGGAGCCGTTAACAAAGCCAAGTCCCTCGGCTACAGTTCAATTACCATTGATACCAATGGATATCTGTTTCATGACATTCTTTCCAAAGTCAGCCCGGATATTATCGACTATTTCAGCTTCAGTCTGGATGGCGCCACCCGAAAAACAAACGATATGATCCGGGGAACAGGATCATTTGACACCTGTATCCAAGGCATCAAAAGTGCGATTCTAAAAGGTTTTAGCACCAGCCTGATCTACACCGTAAGCACGATAAATATACATGAACTTGACAAAATCGCACTGCTTTTGAAAGATTTAAAGATTGACCGTTTTTTTATACAGGTCATCGGAATCAGAGGGAAATCCGCTGAAAGCAGACAGGGTAAACTACAGGTTTCTCGAAAGGATTGGTTGAAAATTGTCCCTGACGCAGCCCAAAAAATCGCCCGCCTCGGCATTATTGTTACCTACCCGAAAGTATTTTTGAGGCTCGAAGAACCGTTTGAATGTGCCGGTCTGGTGGCGGACAACTATTTTATCTTCCCCAACGGCAGAGTATACCGCTGCCCGCTGTGTGAGGACTATCCGCTTCACAGTTTGGTATTTAAAGATAACGTACTGGCGAATACCCCGAGGATCAATGAAAACGACCTTTTTACACTTAACATTCCTGAAGGGTGCGTGATGAACAAACTTTTTCAGCCGGACAACCTGAGTTATAACCCCAACGGCACGCCCAAATATAAAATCGCCTGTTGTATGTTAAAAGAAGAAGTCCGAATTACTTTATAGAATATGAATTCAAACCCAAGATTTCTAAATTTATCATAATAATTTCGACAACCTGCCAAAAATATGTCACCTCATTCTTTGCCGCCTGGCAAATTTCTTGAGTATCACCACTCCTATTATACAATATCCTACTGATATATATAGGCATATTAATTCATTCAATGTGATCCCATCTTGTTTGGTACGGGTATTGCTTTAACATTCTAATAGACAGCTTTTTCGAATACGAAAATAGCAGAATCCTGACAACCATTTCATTTTAAAAACTATTTTCCAGGAGATCAAAATGGAAAACACATCTGTTAAACATGAGAATCAAGCACCGGGCAAACAGAAGATCGGTGAAATTCTTGTCAAATCTGGTCTTATTAATAATTCTCAGCTTAAACAGGTTCTAAAAAGGCAGACCCAAGTAGGTGGTCATTTGGGATCTATTTTAATTGAAATGGGGTTTATTACCATCGATGATTTAATCCATTGTTTAAGCAAAAAACTTGGTGTTCCTGGTGTTAACCTTTTCGATCAGGACATCAAACCCGAATTACTCAATCTTTTGCCCGTCGATAAAATGATATCCATGAAAATTCTGCCCGTTGCGGTAAATAACTCAAAGATATCATTGGCAATGGCGAACCCACAAGATTTCATGGCTGTAAGTGAAGTTGAATTTGTTCTTGGAAAAAAAATTCACCCCATGGTAGCGCCTTCTTTTATGATAGATGCGGCTTTAAATTGTCTGCCGTTAAAGCCCGGCCAAGAATTAAAAGGTGAAGCGATATCAAAAACATGTAAGACGGAAACTGCTAAGGTAAAAGAAGTGCTTGATTTGGAAGCACTGCTTGGAAAATTAATGAAATATAATGCCAGTGATATCCTTTTAACACCTGGTGTGCCACCATCCATTCGTATTGATAATAAACTGACACGCCCCGCGCTGCCAGCCTTATTGCCGATTAATTGTGAGATGTATGCAAGAGAAATTATTCCTTATTCCGATTGGGATGAATTCTTGCAAAAAAACGAGTATGATTTGGCTGCTTCATTTAAGAATATGGGTAGATTTAGGGTAAATATATATAGGCAAAGAAATTCTATTTCAATTGCCATGCGTCCAATCAAGGATGAAATTCCTACTTTTGAAGAGCTGAATTTGCCGGCGTGGTTAAAAGATTTTGCTTTTAAACCGCAAGGTTTAATTTTAGTTTCTGGTCCTGCCGGGCACGGCAAAACCACTACCCTCAACGCACTCATTGATGTTATCAATAATAACCAACAAAGAAACATCATTTCTCTTGAAGATCCTATTGAAGTCATGCATAAACACAAAAAGAGTAACATTAATCAAAGGGAAGTCGGCACGGATACAGAATCTTTTGCCTCAGGCCTAAGAACTGTATTCCGACAATCACCTGATGTTATCGTTGTTGGAGAAATGAGGGATAAAGAGACCTTTGAAATTGGATTACAGGCCGCCGATACGGGACACTTGGTTCTGAGCTCAGTCCACGCAAGTAGTGCGACTTCTATTTTTGATAGAGTTATCAATATGTTCGAGCCCCATATGCAACCCCTTATCCGGACAAAACTTGCTGACTGTTTACAGCTCGTTTTATCACAGCGACTCATCCCCTTAAAAAAAGGTGAAGGCAGAATACTCGCCCTTGAAAAGTTGATCAATTCGTATCGAGTTAAAAAATTTATTAAAGATTCCACCACAAATCGAATTCGATCACAGATGCAAGCCGGGACTGAAGAGTTTGAATCAATAGATATGGCAATTGCAAAGCTCTGTCAAAGGGGCCTTATAACATTCAACGATGGGCTTATATACGTTGAAGACGAACAATTCTATCGCGAATTAACCGGCGTTGAAAAATAAAGGGATCATATCACAAGGTGCCATGATCGTATCACCAATAGAGTACGACCATGGAAATGGAATTCTGTGGGGGCAGTTAATCTTCTTCTATTCTCTTTTTTCTAATTCATTTATGTAGGATTTTTCAACCCGCTTATTATATTTTTCAACTTCCTCATTGAACAACTTTTTTCTTCCTTCATAATCTTCTATCTTCTCATTAAACTCCAGTATAACTTTGTTATATTTCTTGGCGCGACTTTTTGATCTATATTTGTTTTTGTCTTTTGCGATCTCTTTTTTTTCCTCCATCAGGGCCCTGTATTCTTCGTCCAATTTTTCCTTTTCCTGGTCAAGACGCTTCTTGATTTCAGAAAAATCATTTATGTCAGGTTTATTTTTTACCTGTTCCTTCTCAATTGGCTGTTCAGCTTTTTGCTCATCTTTTTGCTGATCATCCGGATCACCTTGAAACCCGGTATATTCCTGAATGTCGGTTCGCTGATTTTCGGGAACGTTGGTCAAATCGTCCGTGTAATGTACGTTTCCGTCTTTACCAATGTATCTGTAATATTCTGCTGAAGCCGACATCGAAAACAACAACAGCGATAATGATATTAACCATCGTCCAAGATTCATAAGCCCGCCCTTTCTGTTATCTCAACATTATCAGGTTTCGCACCCAATGCACGGGAAAAAGCTGTTAACGTATTATATATTTTAATATTATTCATGCCAAAGGTCAATCTTTTATTGCCCGCGGCCCATGGATATTAAGTAAAAAGTTCAATTTTAACCATATTTTAACGCACAATCGCCTGTTAACAAATGATCTTTGCAACTTGATTGACATGCAATCTTCGTTTTTATATGAGTACTCAAGTTTTTCACCCCTAATTTTAAGCAACGCCAATATAGAGCAGCGGACCGGAAAATTTTTTAAGGTAAAATTAAAGGATGGTGTCAATATGAAACGAAAATATGTTGTTTGTCTGTTGGCGATCCTAATTATTGCAGGTTTGTCCACCCAAGGCCTCGCTTTTGTCGAATGGAATATTCATAAAACACTTAAATTGGATACACAGCCTCTTGACGTTGCAGTTTCCAAGAATGGAAATTCGATTTTCGTTCTCACCAAATCGGGAAAGATTCTAATCTATTCGTCTGACGGCAAACTGAAGGATAAGATCGATGTTGGAAATCATGTTGATCAAATTAAGTTAGGCCCCGGAGAAGAACGGCTTTTTTTGAGCAGCCGTAAAAACAAAACGGTTGAAATCCTTGATGTTGATTTTATCCAGCATATCGATATCTCCGGGTCACCATTCAAAGGGATGGAAAACGCCCCGGTAGCGATCACTGTTTTCAGCGATTTTCAATGACCGTACTGCGCGAGGATCGTACCTCTACTTGAGCAGGTGCTCGAGAATAATACTGGAAAAGTAAAACTGGTTTTTAAAAATTTCCCTCTCAGAAGGCATAAATATGCTATGAAAGCCTCTATGGCAGCTCTTGCGGCCGACAAATCTGGCAAGTTCTGGAAGTTCCATGATCAGCTTTTTCTTGAACACGATAAATTGAGCGATCAAAAGATTAGAGAGATTGCTCGAAATCTTGGGTTTAATAGTGAAGAATTCGAAAAAATGATGAAGAATCCTGAAATTTTGACCAAAATACAGCAGGACATTCTGGACGGGCGTCAGGCCGGCATCACGGGAACCCCGACGGTATTTGTTAATGGTCGACGTTTGAAGGATTGGAGCCTGAACGGGCTTCAGATGTTAATCGACAAGGAGTTGAAAAAAATGTAACACTTTCAGAATTCTATTCAATGGGGCTACAAATTTTAGTTCCCGGATCAATACTCCGGTCCGACTGGGTTATTAGAACCGTTGATGTGGTTGGCTCGGTATGCAAGACGAGCAACGATCCATGAATAATAGGCGTCAAAGGAACCTTCCCTTTGCTTTTCTTATCAAGCTTTTCTTTTTCCTGATAATATATACTGTATGACTGGCCGATCTCCACACCGTCTTGATCACCTTTATCGATGAATACGACGGTATGATCTCCAATGTTTTTTTCGCGCTCCTCAGACACAACGATTTTTCCATTCAAACCATTTTTGCTTTGGGTCAAGGCAATTTTCGGTGACCGCTTTTTATACGGCATTAAAAGATCGTTCACAGCAATAGTCCGGAAGGATTTAACAACCCTGGCCAAAACAAAACCGGGTTCTTTTTTCGTAATTACAATAACTCCCGTCAGATAGTGCTGAGTCCCGATAAGTGCTTTCGTTTTTTTATCTACAATCGGCTTTAGAGTTCTATATACCGTATACTTTGTTCCCGGTTGGAGGGAATTATCAACATTTGGACGGATATAAACCAGATCCCCGACGCCGATCAATTTTTTATCATCTTTGACTTTGAAGATTGTGCCCTTCGGGGTGATGGCTTGTTCTCTGATGAATCCGATACTGTTAATGGGGGAATAGTAATAATACAAAGTCTCTTTTGTCGGTTCCGGTTCTTTGGGTTGATTCTCCTCAACGTTTTTTTTAATAAAGGTATCAACTCCCTTTAGATGAAAAAGTCGAATACGCTCACCCGGGTAAATCCAGTGAGGATTGGAGATCTGACTGTTCTCGCCCCATAAATTTGGCCACAGCCAAGGGTTATCAGAAAATTGAGTTGAAAGATCCCAGAGCGTGTCTCCTTTTTTAACGGTATAGTAAAAACCTGCTTCATGTTCCACAGTCTCAGTAGCTTCCTGTGCGAAAAGATGAACTGGAAAAATAACCATTGCAGTTAAAATACACAAAGCCATCACTACCTGGGATTTTCTCTTACAAACCATGGGACACTCCGAATTTTTAATATTATTGTTAATTTAACATCGTTATTATAACCCCGAAATTAGTAGGTTGTCAAGCTTTTCGATCTTTTCCGAATTAGGGATCATCAACAAAAAACCCCCAAGCGAATAACGCATGAGGGTTTTTAATTAGGTATTAACACGGACCGGGTTTACATCATTCCTCCCATTCCGCCCATTCCGCCCATTCCGCCCATTCCGCCCATTCCACCCCCGCCTCCGGGCATCATGTCGGCTTTTGCTTCGGGCTTCTCTGCGACCATTGCTTCTGTGGTCAGCATCAATCCAGCAATGCTTCCTGCGTTTTGAAGGGCGTAACGAACGACTTTGGTGGGATCGATTACGCCGGCTTCAATAAGGTCTTCATAATTGTTGGTCTCGGCATTATAACCAAAAGCACCGTCGCCTTGTTTAACTTTATCGATTACAACTGAGCCTTCAGCGCCGGCGTTGTTGACAATCTGTCGTAACGGTTCTTCGATGGCACGCATTACCACTTTTACACCCAACTTCTGGTCGGCTTTGATTTTGATCTTCTCCAGCGCA
>CAXMTB010000087.1:0-12755 GCA_964195835.1 uncultured Nitrospinaceae bacterium
CCATGTTTTAAAAGATGAAGCTCCCTTTCGGCATAGGTATCCTGGTGGTCGAAAAGGTCCTTGAGCCGTAATGCATAACCTTTATCGGTTAGAAGACAGCCTCCGGCAGGGGACGGATAGTTTTTAATTCCAAATTCTTTGGCGAGTTTTATCTGAGGCTTTCGGGATCTACCTGATATGTCCAGCAGTAGATCTCTATTTACCATCCCCTGTTGTTCGGGCATGGTTTCAGGAAGTTTTTTGGCGCTTAAAGGGCGCAAAATATAACCTTCAAAGCCGGATTGTTTTTCTACGTAGCGGAGAGAATTCATGGTTTGAGACATGGGGCGCTGACCCAGAACTTCGCCGCTGAAAAGAAAATCAAACCCTTTTTCTTTCATTATCCTTCCCGCCAGGTTGAACATCAACGCGTGACAGTCCATACACGGATTCATATGTTTCCCATAGCCACAACGTGGATTTGTCAGCATCTTCAGATAGATCGGTGTTATGTTTTTAACGATGAGCGGTATTCCGGTAGTTTTGGACGCCTGTTCGGCCTTTTCAGATGAAAAAAATGGTGTTTCAAAGGTTATCCACTGGACCTCTATTCCCTGTTTTCGCAGCAGCATGCCTGACATCATGCTGTCCAATCCGCCGGAACAAAGTCCTAAAGCGCTCACTTTTTTTAAAGATAGATTCATGATATACGGTAGCTCAAAACAATAATGAATAAAGAATCATTGCCCATAGTACTAGGCTTTGGTTTGCCCCTGTCTTAGATCCCGGTTGTTCACGGGGAAAGGGGCTTCTCTCCTGAAAACTGTACAAGTTATAAGTGCCTAAAGTGAGCTAAAGTGCCTAAAGATAAGGCCCGATCTGCAAAAATTCAACACATATTAAAAATAACCTATCCTGAGGTCAAAACCCAGCTTCGTAATGCCAACCCCTTTGAACTTCTTGTGGCAACCATACTATCTGCTCAATGTACGGATAAACAGGTTAATCACGTAACAAAAGATCTGTTTAATCGTTTAAAAACGCCTCAGGATTTTGCAGGTGCCTCCAACGAAACCATTGAAGAGCTGATTCGATCCACCGGTTACTTCCGCAACAAGGCAAAGAATATCAAAAACTGCTCAAAAAGTCTTCTGGAAAAATATGGTGGTCAGGTACCTCAAACTTTGGATGAACTGGTAAAACTTCCCGGTGTGGGACGTAAAACCGCCAATGTGGTTCTTGGCAGTGCATTTGATATTCCGGGTATTGTTGTGGACACACATGTGGCAAGAATATCAAAAAGGCTCGGACTTACGGAGAATAACAACCCGGTTAAAATTGAATATGATCTGATGGAAATCATTCCCCGAGAAGAATGGAACGTATTTTCTTTGCAATTGATCTATTTCGGAAGGGCTATATGCAAAGCGAGAAAACCGCTGTGTCCCACCTGCCCACTTTATGATCTGTGTGAGTTTCCTGATAAAATTTCCAAACCGGGATGAGCAGGTGTGCAGCAGGCCGGATTTTTCTTACGATTTTCGGTCCAGGACTTCCCGGATTATTCCTGCAATTTCTGCTATACGGACCGGCTTGCCAATTAAGGCGCCAATTTCCAGATGCCTGGTATTATCTTCCGTTATTTTTTCATTAAATCCGGTACATAAAATAATCGGAATATCGGACTGGATAAGACGTAATTCCCTGATCAACTCAATCCCTGTCATTTTGGGCATGGTTTGGTCGGTAATAACCAGATCAAACGTTTTAAACGCCTTTTGAAATATCTCTAGAGCTTTAACGCTATTTAACGTTGAAATGACTTGATAGCCGAGCCTTTCCAGCATTAAATGCATCATTTCAAGCACATCTTCTTCATCATCAACCAGCAAGATCGTTTCAGTACCTATTGGTATATGCGTTTCAGCGGATATTTCAGAAATACTTTCGGATTGGGTATCCATCAGAGGCAGATAAACATCAATGGTTGTCCCCCGATCCGGGTCAGAGGAAATGCAAGTCATCCCTTTATAGCTTCGGATAATTTCATGTACAATATTCAATCCCATGCCAGCGCCTACATTCCGGTCACTGGTTCGATATTGTGGATCGAAAATATGCTGGACTTCAGTTTGATCGAGGCCGGGGCCTGTATCTTTAACCGTCAGCTTCAGATAACATCCAGGGCTTAAATCAATCTTAGAGGGAAGATCGCCGGGAGCCAGATCCACTTCTTGAAGAGTGACTTCCAGTTCACCGCCTTTTTCTTCCATAACCTGATATGCGTTGGTGCAAAGATTCATCAGCACCTGCTGAATCTCAGATGGATCGGCAGCCACGGGCTTGCAGGTGCTGTCTATGTCATGATGTATATCAATGGTCGCCGGCAGCGACGCCCTTAACAGCTTCAGTGTTTCTTTTATAATATATTGAATCTTTAAGGGCTTTCTCTTCTGCCCCCCTTTCGTGCTGAAATTCTGAATCTGCTGAATCAGGTCTTTAGCCCGATCGGCAGCTTTAAGGACAGCTGCTAGATTTTTTCTAGTTTTGCTGTCTTCAGGTACATCATACATGCACATCTCGGTGTATCCGATAATAGGAAAAAGAACGTTGTTAAATTCGTGTGCGATCCCCCCCGCCAGGGTCCCAATGGATTCCATCTTTTGGGCCTGTTGAAGCTGCTTTTTAAGTTCGGCTTTTTCTTTCTCCAGTGCACTGATTCGCAATACCATATTGACTTGAACCGCCAGCCCTGCTTTGTCTATGGGCTTCCCTATGAAACCCTCAGCCCCAGCCTCCAATCCCTTAACATAGCTTTTGGGATCGGATTGGATATCGGTCATTAAAAGAATCGGGATGTGTTTTGTGTTTTCTTCAGATTTCAATGTTCTGCACACCTCGTAAGGGTCTATCTCTCCTATTTCAAGATCCAGAAGAACCATTTCCGGAGACTCGGCCTTTATGCTTTCTATCCCTACAATTCCTGATTGAACAGGAATGACAAGACAATCAGGAATTAAATCCTCCAAAAAGGCAGACATCGTATTCAGATCGTCATTTTTATTACTAATAACCAATATCTTCTTCATAGGTCACCATAGGTTTCAAATAGCGTTTTATAAATATTCAAGTTTCGCACCAATGAAATATTTTACCTTTCCGCCTGAGGCGGACAAGAACAAATTTCTTTCGGCCAGCTGCTTCAAAAGCTTTTTAGCAATATCGGAGTGCGAAACTTGAGTAAAAATACACATAGATTCCTGCTGTTTTATTAAAAAACATCCTTATTGGCAAACGATTTTATCTGGCTTTTTGTATAACCGAGTTCCTTAAGGATTAAAACGGTACTTTCTCCAAAGCCCACCGGCAGCGTTCGAACCGAACCCGGTGTTTCACTCAGCTTAATCGGCGTCCCAAGGGTTGCGGTCTCTTTTCCGTTTTTTTGACTCATGCCCACAACCATTTCTCTTTCCCGAAAAAAGGGGTCCTCCAGCACTTCTTTAAGTGTTTGAATTCGTCCCCAGCACACATCAAGATCTGCGAATTCGGTTTCCCACTGGTCAATCGTTTTTTTCTTAAACGTTCTGCGCATAAAACCGATGATTTCTTCCCGGCGCTTTTCGTCATACTGGAGTACTCCATACTCCGGGACACCCAGATGATCACAAAGATTTCTCCAGAAACGATTTTCCACAGCGCCGATGGAAATGTATCGTCCATCGGCTGTTTCATAGGTGTTATAAAAAGCGTACCTGTGGGAAAGCATGGATTCACCGCGTTTGGGGAATTCTCCTGTGCGTTGATGTAAAAAAAGAGCCAGTGATAAAAAGCTTACCATTGTGTCTGTCATGGAAATATCGATATGTTGACCTTTACCGGTCCTTTCCCTGGCCCACAGCGCCAGAAGGATTCCAATGGCGGCGTTCATTCCTCCCCCTGCAATGTCCCCAATCTGGACACCCGGAATGGATGGTGGTCGATCCGGTTCGCCCATAAGATCAAGAACACCCGAGCAACCCAGAAAATTCACATCGTGTCCGGCTCGATTCCGGTAGGATCCGTTTTGACCGTATCCTGTAATGGAACAATAAATAATTTTTGGATTGATGTTACGAACCGTATCATAGTCAATTCCGAGTCTGTGGACAACCCCTGGTCGAAACCCCTCCAACAAGACATCCGCTTTATCGACCAGACGGAAAAAAATCTCTTTGCCTTCCTGGGTTTTCAGGTTTAAGGACATGTGCTCTTTGTTTCGATTGACCTCGGAAATGAAGAGGTCGTCAGATAAAAAACGTTTATCTTCCACCGAAATCACACGTGCACCATGGTCTGCCAGGATCATGGAACAAAACGGTCCAGGCAGCAAACGGGACAGATCCAGAACCAATATTCCGGACAAAGCTCCGTTATTCGCTATGTTCTTATTTTCTATAGATTTCATTTGTCATCTCACTCAAGTTTCGCACCCTCAATTTTCAGCAACGCCAATAAAGAGTAGCAGGCCGGGAAAATTTTTTAAGGTAAAATCATACCGATACGAAGGTAAAATAGTAAAAAGCCTCATGAACCCATATAAGGCGCCAAGAAAATGTTACGTACAGATATCCATATAAATTTTAATATAGGTGTCACTTTATATTTTGGCGCCGTACTAAACAGCGCCAAAGACATATTTTACCTTAAAAAATTTCTTTTGGCCTGCGACATTAAAGGCTTTTTAGCTATACTATGATGCAAAACTTGAGCATCTCATTTTAAACCTGTCGCTGAAACAAGCTCCCCCACAAAGCTTCCGACAACAACTTTACTCTTTATTTTTACTGGAATTCTTCGTTTATCCGCAGTAACCCACAACTGAATTTTAGCGTTCTTGCTTTTTTCAAATACACCACCAATATGTTTCAGTTCGGGTTCTATGAGATAAGTGTCGTATGTACCACTTTTCAGTTTAAGTGTTTCCCTTTTAATGACAGAAAGCTCACCGATGACACATTTCTTTCCATCAGTTACCGGACGCTCGATTTTTGATTTTTCTTGAAAATCAAAAAGGCGAACAAAATAAAAGGCGGATAATGGATCAAATGATCCGGACAGTATGTCAATGGGCGGCCGTTTATCTTTAAAGTTGGTATATTGGACCTTGTTATTCTGCCAATCGAAATTCACAACAATATCCCTCTGGGTTTTTCCTTCGTGCTGCTTTTTTTTATACAGCATCGAATGGGTCATTTCAGTGTTTGCATAGGCATCTATTCTGTCCCGCACCTTATAGAGGCTGTCGATAAAGGCATTTGATTTTACCGTCAGTAAAAAATGGTAGGCTTTAACGCCATCAATGGTTTCCATGGGAAGCACTTCAAGAACGCTCTCACCAGCCGGTATAAACTCCCATTTAAGCAGAAACGTCAGTTTTTCACCCGGATAAAAAGGAAAATCTTTCTCATCACCGCAAACGTTGGAACTTAAGCCAAATATCGTCATGACCGTGATGATGAGCGTGATACCCTTAAGAATTTTCAAAAAGATATGGGGAAAGTGTGAATACACTGTTTTTCTCAAACGAACCTTAAAAATAAGCGGTTATAACAAATGCGCAAACTCTGTCTGAATAACATCAAACAGTTCCTCGCCGATGGCAAGCCCGAGATCGATAAACTGGGGACCGTATTTTTTCCCGGTATTCGTCCGAAATGTGTGCTTTATTTTGGCAAGTTTTTCCATTCCTTCTGGATAAAGATCCACAAACTGGGCAACAGGAATGTTAAAAAAGGATACCATGGCCCATACCGTATCTGTAAAGTTGTCAGGCCCCCACCGGAATTTATCGGCATCATAAAGGCAGTCGGATACAAGCGCACCTTCAGAGGTTCTTGCTTTTACGGTTTTTTTAAAGGCTTCATGGTTGCGAATCGCCCGGCAGATATCATCAACTTCATGGGATTTAAAGGGAAAGACTTGCAGAACTTGCCTTGCATAGACAGCCCCTTTAACTGCATGATCTTCATGTCTTCGCTTAATATCATGGAGAAGACCGGCACATTGGGCGATGATGACTCTTTGGTTGATAAAATTGTCGGAGCGTCCGGCAAGCTTATTCTCAATAATCATTAAAGCACCTGCATCAATCGCTACTTTTAATGCGTGTTTAATGCCGTGTCCAAAATCATCTTCTAAGTGCTCGGCAACAAATGATCGTAATTTTTCGGTGAACGCGTTTGTCTCAAGATATTGTAGGGACAATTCATTTGCAAGAGAATGGTCTTGATAAAAATCAGGGGATGGATACTGAGAAACAATTTGGCGGGCTCGTTGGCGAATACGAGCATAAATAATTTCCATATTTTCCGATCGTTGAAAAATTATTTTTAATTTGACCTCAAGTTTCGCACTTTTAATTTTCAGCAACGCCGGCACAGAGCAGCTGGCCGGAAAAATTTTTTAAGGTAAAATCATATGGATGCGATGTTTAAATAGAAAAAAGCCACATGAACCTATATAAGGCACAAAGGGGATGTAACGTATAAGTATCCATATGATATTTTAATATAGAGGCCACGTTGTATTTTGGTGCCGTACGATAATGCACCAATGAAATATTTTACCTTAAAAATTTATTTCGGCCTGCTGCTTCAAAGGCTTTTTAGCAATATTGGGGCGCGAAACTTGAGTTTGACCTTCTGAAAAAGTAAATCTCATCTAAATTCAGATAGTTTTGTTTTTAAAGCTGAATGTCTGATGAAGTCAAAGAAAAAAGTTTGCCGCAAACCTTCCATTGGCCGTCTTCTTTAATGACACGAATGATCTCATCAACCTCATGAGTTGAACCGATGTCAAATAGTTTGGCAACAACCGGGTAAACAGAATTTATCGCAACCCTTGTTTTACCGGTTATTCGGATTTGAGCTTCGGTATCATTTTTTGAAATGGTTTCGGTTTCTATGTGATAAAGTGTATTTTTCAAAAAATTAATATCAAAACCACGCTCACTAGCTGTTTTGGCAGCGAAATACAAATATTCATCGACCACATCGACATCCTCAGAAGCGAGCTGTTTTTTACAGATTCTTTTTGTCATTGATTTGTCAAGCTCAAAATATGCTTTGCTAAATTCTACAACAGCTTTGTTCGGCGTATCTATAGCATCTGCCATAGAAAAAATTAACTGTACCACAAACCCGATAATTAGAACCAGAATGATACCTACGCTTCTGTTTAACTGGACCATCTAATTTACCTCCTTTTATTCATTTATTAGAGACTTAAGTATTTTCAAGAAACTAAAATATTGTGAGGTTTTCAAAAATGTTCTGATACCATGGAATAAATCTGGAAACAAGGATAAATTGGCTGATTCATTTTTGATGGTAAAAGAAGACTTTTCCTTTGACACTCAGTCCAGTTTTTTTTATACTTCAAACTCCAAATTTGTTCTGGATATCTTATTAACGCAACTTTGGTCGTTTCATAGTTAATTCTGTTTTCCTATTTGAGTTTTTGGATTTCCATGGATTATGAAGGTTCAAAGGGGCAGTCGCATCAGAGAAAGTCTTCCAACGGTAAGCTAACGTCGTTAGGACTGTGTCTCGGGGCCTCTACAATTTCCATCGTTCAGCTGGAGCAAAACCAGAATCCCAAGACATACAATCCGACAAAGCGTAATAATAATCCCCGAATTATAAAAAGCTCACTCTATCCCCATGAAGGAGACCCCAAAAAGACCCTTCTTCGCCTTATCAACGGTTTTGATCTGAATGAATTCGATAGAATTGTCGCCACCGGCAGGCGCTTCCGCTCGTTTGTCAATCTTACTTCAATACCCGAACCTGAAGCAGTGGAATATGCCTACCGGTATATCAAGCCGGCGGATATTCTCTGTCCGGCGGTTGTCTCTGCCGGCGGAGAGACGTTTATGGTGTATGTTCTGAACCGTTTCGGTCAGATTTCCAATGTTCTTACAGGTAATAAATGTGCATCCGGAACCGGTGAGTTCTTTCTCCAGCAACTGCGCCGAATGGATGTAACGATGGAAGAAGCCGCCCAGTGGGCTGCTGCAACCGAACCGTATCCCGTCTCCGGACGTTGTTCGGTTTTTTGCAAGTCCGATTGTACCCATGCCACCAATAAAGGTGTTCCTAAATCAAAAGTCACTGCCGGCCTCTGCCGAATGATGGCCAATAAAATCTTGGAGCTTTTAAAAAAGGTGGAAAGAAAGAACATTATAATCACCGGAGGAGCAGCACGCAATCATATGATGATCGAGCGTCTGCGCGAGGAAATTCCCGGGTTGATCGTTCCGGACGAAGCCCCCTATTTTGAAGCACTGGGAGCCGCCCTCTGGGGACTGGAACACGAAACAAACACCTTAACCGACATATCTGAGTTATTGAATACCGAAGTTTCATCATTTGACACATTGCCATCCTTAAAGGATTTCAACCACATGGTGGAATTTAAAACCATGGAAAAGGGAGAAATCCATCCCGGCGACACCTGCATCCTGGGTCTTGACGTCGGCTCGACCACCACCAAGGCCATTCTGCTGCGAAAATCGGATGATGTATTGCTTGCCTCTGTTTATCTTCGTACCAGCGGAGATCCGGTTGGCGCTTCCAGGCAGTGTTACCGTGCCATTCTTGACCAGGTTAAGCAAAAGGTTCATCCTTCTGAAATATCCATAGAAGGTTTAGGCGTCTGCGGTTCCGGCAGACAGATTGCCGGACTGCACGCACTTACGGATAGTGTGATCAACGAAATCATTGCCCACGCAGCGGCCGCCGTTTATTTTGATCCCCAGGTGGACACCATCTTTGAAATCGGGGGACAGGACGCCAAATACACTTACATTACCAATTCGGTGGCTTCAGATTATGCCATGAACGAAGCCTGTTCAGCCGGCACCGGTTCTTTTTTGGAAGAATCCGCCCATGAAACGCTGGGAGTGGCCATGGAAGATATCGCAGACATCGCCCTCAAAGGTAAACATCCGCCAAATTTCAACGACCAGTGTGCCGCATTCATCACCTCTGATATAAAGACTGCCATTCACGAAGGGGTCAAGCATGAAAATATCATTGCCGGGCTAGTCTATTCCATCTGCATGAACTACTCAAACCGGGTTAAAGGGAACCGGCCTGTGGGAGAGAAAGTGTTTATGCAAGGCGGTGTTTGTTACAACCGGGCAATTCCATTGGCCATGGCGTCCCTTGTGGGAAAACCGATCATTGTTCCCCCGGAACCCGGGCTCATGGGCGCCTATGGCGTAGCACTGGAAGTCAAAAAGCGAATTGAAAACGGCCTGTTACAGAAACAGCACTTTGACCTGGAAGTTTTGCAGAACCGGCAGGTAAACTATGGGAAATCATTTATTTGCAAAGGGGGAAAAGAAAAATGTGACCGCCGATGTAACATCGCCATGATAGAACTCGAGGGCAACACGTATCCATTTGGCGGCGCCTGTAATCGGTACTATAATTTGCGTCATAATATAAGATACAATGTTAAAGAACTGGATATGGTGCGGGTACGACAGCGACTTGTCTTTGAAAAGTATGGTGCTCAATCTGTTTTCGATGCCAATCAGGATTTCCCCGATAAAAAAAGAAAGAAAACCCAAAAAAGAATCGGTATCAATAGAAGTTTTTTAGTCAACACGTATTACCCTCTTTATTCAACATTTTTTGATAAACTCGGATTTGAAATTGTTGTTCCGGATTCCTATACCCAAAATGGAATTGACCAAAAAAATGCTGCTTTTTGCTATCCGGCGGAACTTGCACACGGTTTTTTCCATGCCCTAATTGGAATGAAAAACCCGCCGGAGTATATTTTCCTGCCCCATTTCAAGGCGCTTCCAATCTCGGATGGCAGCTCCAGTGCACAGGTCTGCCCTTTTGTCCAAGGGGAAACTTACTATCTTCAAGCCGCATTTCGCCAAAAACTCAATGAATTAAAAACCAAAGGAATAAAAATTCTGACCCCGCTCCTTGATCTGACGAAGGGTTTGGAGGAAGCCAGAACGCCATTGATAGAAATGGCCATTCAAATGAGGGGAAGGCGCAAAGCTGCATTATCTTCTTTCGACGCTGCCGTGAAACGACAAGTGGCATGTATGGATGAAATGAAACATATTGGGAAAAACATGCTGCAACAACTCGAATCCGACCCAAAACAGATCGCTGTCGTGATTTTTGCCCGATCTTACAATGGATTTGTTGAAGAAGCGCACATGGGGATCCCCCACAAGCTCGCATCAAGAGGCATCCCTGTCATCCCTTTTGATTTTCTTTTATTTAACCATGAAAAATCAAAGCGCCATATGTACTGGGGGATGGGTCAGCGTATCCTTCAAGTTGCCAGAATGGTTAAAAAACATCCTCAACTTTTTGGCACTTTTGTCACCAACTTCTCCTGTGGCCCGGATTCGTTTATTATTGGATATTTCAGGGACATCATGGGTCGAAAGCCCTCTCTGACACTTGAACTGGACAGTCACACCGCCGATGCCGGTATGGAAACCCGCATTGAAGCTTTTATCGATATCATATCTTCATACCGACAACTGACAGCAAAACAAAATATTGCTTCAAAGAAAAAAACGTTCATTCCCGCTCGCACAAAACTGGAAAACGGCATCCCGAAGGTCATAACTTCTTCAGGCGAAACGCTGCCAATGACCCACTCACGTGTGAAACTATTGATTCCATCTATGGGAAAACTAACTACAGAATCTCTTGCAGCCGTATTTCGCAGCCTCGGTTTCAATGCCATCGCTCACCCTCCATCAGACGAAACAATTTTGAAACTTGGACGGGCAAATACGTCCTGTAAGGAATGTCTGCCCTTGATACTCACCACAGGAACGTTGCTCAGTTTCATTTACAACGAAAAAAAAGAGAACGAAATTCTGGTTTATTTTATGCTTACCGGTTCCGGTCCATGCCGATTTGGCCAATATCGGATTTTCATGGAAGATCTGGTTAAAAGGCAAGAATTACCGGATGTGGCTCTCTTTTCACTAACATCAGAGAATTCATATGCCGGGCTGGGCAACGATTTTCATTTAAAAGCATGGTGTGGTGTGGTCGTATCTGACACCATGGAAGACATTCGATCGATGTTGTTGGCCAATGCTGTTGACGTAGAATCGGCGATCCAAATTTTTAATAAAGAATGGAATTTAATTATTCGTAATTTTGAAAAGGGGGAATTTCCACAGCTTGAAAAACAACTTATTCAAACAGCCGAGCAATTCCGTGAAATTCCCCTGAAGCATCCACCGGAAGCAGTGCCGACAATCTCTCTTGTGGGTGAAATATTTGTCCGGAGAGATGAATTGTCCAGACAGTATCTAACTGAACGGCTTGCAAAAAAGGGATTCGCTACTATCTGCTCGCCCATTGCCGAGTGGGCGCTCTATTCCGATTATTTAGTGGACAAAGGACTTGTTGATTACAACATGTCAATACGTGAAAAACTTTTGTTTTTCCTTAAAAAAAGATATATGGCTCGATATACAAAGCGTATCAAATCGATATTGGCAGACTCGGGGCTGGCGCATGCAGAGCCCCTAAACATTCGATCAATTATAAACAACGCCTCCCCTCATTTATCACTCAATTTAACCGGTGAAGCCATTCTGACCGTGGGAAGCTCCCTTACTGAAATTGCGTCACACACTTGCGGCGTTATCGCCATCGGTCCTTTTGGCTGTATGCCAAACCGTCTGGCAGAAGCCCTCCTTAGCGAAGCCATGACTCATGAAGGCAAACTGGCAACGGACCCAAACAATAAACGACTTCGATCAGTGCTCACCAGTCTTGACGACCTGCCTTTTTTGGCCATTGAAAGCGACGGTTCGCCTTTCCCTCAGCTTATCACCGCAAAACTGGAAAGTTTCTGTTTACGAGCAGAGCGACTGCACAACAAAATGATACCTAAGCTGAGCGCTTCAAATCTTAAAAGGGAATAAAAAATCATATATTTTTAATGAATTATCTTCATTTGAATTTTTAAATTTGAATCCTTCAGTTTAGGCAAAAACTTCTTGACAGCATAAGCAGATACATTTAGAGTCTGACGCTTATAGAGCACAATAGATTCAAAATATAATGGTGTTGAATTTATCCATCACATGTTTTATAATTGTGGATTGATTCTAAGAAACGGAAAATGCACCGTTTTTAGCACAAGGAGGGTTCAATAAAATGAACGAATTGCTGGCTCCCGGCGGCAGCCTTGCAATGGTGGAGGCCGTTTTACAAAGCGGCGCCAATGCCGTCTATGTGGGAGCAAGAGGTTTCAGCCGAAGAAAATGTGCCTGGGAGCTGGAAGACAGCCAAATCAGAGAAGCGGTAGGTATTGCCGATTCTCTCGGCGGAAAGATTCGGGTGGCTATTAATGCGGAAATACAGGAAAAACATTTCATCCGTGTGTTGAGCAAAGTCTCCAAATGGGCACAGTATGGCATAGAAGGAGTTATCGTTAAAACTCCGGATCTCATGCGACTCATTCACCGCAACTATCCGGAACTGGTTATCCATGCCAGTGTAGGCTGTAATATCCAGACACATGAACAGATGGAATATTATCGAGAAGCCGGCGCCACCCAGATTGTGGCCAGTACCGAAATCGATACTGTGCAGAAACTGAAAACGTATAAAAAAGAGGCCGATGAAGTCGGTGTTCTCACTGAAATACTCATCCACGGGAACCGTTGTATCGGGGGTGTGGGCAATTGTCTGTTTCATGAGATCACCAGCGACTCTTATATTAAA
>CAXMTB010000088.1:0-292 GCA_964195835.1 uncultured Nitrospinaceae bacterium
GTCGGGTAAGTTCCGACCTGCACGAATGGCGTAACGACTTCCACACTGTCTCAACCAGGGACTCAGTGAAATTGTATTGGCGGTGAAGATGCCGTCTACCCGCGAAAAGACGGAAAGACCCCGGCACCTTTACTACAGCTTGACATTGAATTTTGAAATTGTATGTGTAGGATAGGTGGGAGGCTTTGAAATCCCGGCGCCAGTCGGGGTGGAGCCACCCTTGAAATACCACCCTTATTATTTTAGGGTTCTAACTTCGACCCGTTATCCGGGCGAAGGACAGTGTCTGGTG
>CAXMTB010000088.1:301-12752 GCA_964195835.1 uncultured Nitrospinaceae bacterium
GGCGTACAAAGGTTTCCTCTGAACGTGTAGAAATCGTATCTAGAGTGTAAAGGCATAAGGAAGCTTGACTGTGAGACCTACAAGTCGAGCAGGGACGAAAGTCGGTCTTAGTGATCCGACGGTGCTGAGTGGAAAGGCCGTCGCTCAACGGATAAAAGGTACGCCGGGGATAACAGGCTTATCGCCCCCAAGAGTTCACATCGACGGGGCGGTTTGGCACCTCGATGTCGGCTCATCACATCCTGGGGCTGGAGCAGGTCCCAAGGGTTTGGCTGTTCGCCAATTAAAGTGGTACGTGAGCTGGGTTTAAAACGTCGTGAGACAGTTTGGTCCCTATCTTTCGTGGGCGTAGGATATTTGAGAGGAGCTGTTCCTAGTACGAGAGGACCGGAATGGACGAACCAATGGTGTTCCAGTTGTCGCGCCAGCGGCATTGCTGGGTAGCTAAGTTCGGAATGGATAACCGCTGAAAGCATCTAAGCGGGAAGCCAACCTCGAGATTAGATATCCCTTTTCCGTGGAGACACGGGAACTGAAGACCCCTTGTAGACTACAAGGTTGATAGGCCAGATGTGTAAGTACGGCAACGTATTTAGCTTACTGGTACTAATAGGTCGTGAGGCTTGGCCACAAAATAATTCACACAATCTCTTTGAACATTTTTATGTGCTTATGCTTAAATTGTTGTTACACTGAAAGCAAAACGTTTTTTCGGTGGCGATAGCAAAGAGGAAACACCCGTTCCCATCCCGAACACGGAAGTTAAGATCTTTTGCGCCGATGGTACTGCATGGGAGACTGTGTGGGAGAGTAGGACGCTGCCGAAAAATTTTTATATAACCCGGAATCATCATCTGATGGCTCCGGGTTTTTTTATGGGTTGAACTGTGTTACTATAGTTTTGCATCCGAATATGGTTAAAGAACCTTTGATGTCGCAGGCCAAAACAAATTTGTTTTTGTCCCCCTCCGGCAGGAAGGTAAAATAAGTCTTTGGAGCCTTTCTCAGAATAACATACCGTTTCAGCCGCAGGATAATTCTGTTTCAATCGGAACATATTTTTGGGAACTGCTATATTTAAGTTTCGCACCTGAATATTGCTAAAAAGCTTTTTTCTTTCACTTTGCCAAGATTTATGGATAAAAAACGTTTCAATGAGAGCTAAAAGAGGTTTTTGTTTGGGCAGCAGCCTGTTAAAATAGAACACCACAATAGAATCAGGAGAATAAAATTGAAAGATATTGATACGATTCAACACATTCTCAAAAATATTTACGGTGCAAAGGCCGGAAATCTGGCTTTTGAGAAGATTGCTGCTTTAATCGATAGATTCCCGGTTAAAAAAGGTCCGGGGGAAGGCTATTTTTCCGAGGAGGATGTGTTTTTAATAACCTATGGCGACACCTTAAATAAAAAGGGGGAGCCTCCCTTAAAGACCCTCTATCAATTTGCTATGAGTCAATTTAAAAATGTGTTTTCAACAGTACATATCCTCCCGTTTTTTCCATTTTCTTCAGATGATGGTTTTTCGGTTATCGATTTTTTTGCGGTGAATCCCGAACTTGGTGATTGGAAGGATATTCAACGATTAGGCAGTGAGTTTCAGTTGATGTTTGATCTCGTGCTCAATCACGTTTCAGCAAAGAGCACGTGGTTTCAAAACTATTTGAAAGAGAAGACAGACTATAAGGAGTTCGCCATTGAGGTCGATCCTTCAATCGATCTGTCAATGGTGACAAGACCTCGATCCTTACCACTTTTAACCCGATTCAACAAAACTTCCGATGAGGTCGTGCACGTTTGGACGACGTTCAGTTCCGATCAGATCGATCTGAATTACAAGAGCTTGCATGTTCTTGAAAAGATGATAGAAGCCCTTCTTTTTTATGTGGAACAAGGGGCAACCTCCATCCGTCTTGATGCGATTGCATATCTTTGGAAGGAAATTGGAACAACATGTATTCATTTGAAACAGGCACATCAGCTGGTTCAACTTTTTCGGAAAATATTAGACGTTGTTGCGCCGGACGTCCTGCTGATTTCCGAGACCAATGTACCTCATCATGAGAATATGAGTTATTTTGGTGATGGACGAAATGAAGCACAAATGATTTATAATTTCACTTTGCCGCCGTTACTTTTTTATTCTTTTGTTCGGGAGGATTCAATGGTGCTGTCCGAATGGGCCAAATGTTTACGGGTAAATTCTCCCCATAATACGTTTTTCAATTTCACGGCGTCCCATGATGGAATCGGCGTGCGCCCGTTGGAAGGGATTTTGCCCCGATCCGAAATTGACAGTCTCATTGATATTGTGCAGGAAAACGGCGGGAGCGTTTCTTATAAAAGAAACCCGGATGGTTCCCAGAGCCCGTATGAGTTGAATATAACTTATGTGGATGCCCTGTTAAATCCCGGGAGCAAAATAGATCTTTGGCATATACCAAAGTTTCTGGCTTCCCAGGCCATCCAGTTCGTTTTACCGGGGGTCCCTGCTTCATATATTCACAGTGTCCTCGGCTCACGGAACTGGAAAATGGGTTTACGCCAGACCCAAAGAGCAAGAACCATCAATCGGGAAAAACTACAGGTTGATGAGGTGTTATCACAACTAAAAGATCCTGAAACATTTCGCTCCAGGATCTTTAATGATTATATTAAAATGATCAAAACCAGAAAAAGGCAGTCTGCTTTTCATCCAAATGCGGATTTTGAAATACTGGAAATCGATCCAAAAGCGTTTGTTATCGCAAGGTATGCTAAGGATCAAATCATATATGCTGTCACCAATATTTCATCCAAAGAGATTGTGGTTTCATTATCGGGTGCAAGAGCTTCTCTTTGGATGAATGACCTGATTACCGGCGTGAATTTCCGCACAGACGCATTAAAATTGAATCCCTATCAATTTTTATGGCTTAGCACAATGGATAGATAAAAGGATTTTATAGTGCGACAATCTAATCGGAGACTCATTGACCGTTAATCTTGTCCCTTAACTTCCCTGAACACTTGAATGTGACAACTTTGCGTTCTTTTAGTGTCAAGTCGGCGCCTGTCGCAGGGTTTCGACCTCTCCGCTGTTTTTTTTGCTTTACACAAAATTTGCCGAATCCTGAAATCAGTACGTCTTCACTTTTTTCCAGCGTACTTTTCATGATTTCCAATAAAGTTTCAATGATTTCCACAGATTTTTTTTTGGTAAAACCCAGTTCGTGTACACTTGTAACGATATCATTTTTTGTTAATGCCATGGCACCTCCTAAACGAATAATTCCTTTTTAGATCTTTATTAACGTTAATCCTTATTTTGTCTCGAGTTATCGCTGTTAATAAGGTCAAGGTCTTCGATTCTTTTCATTGTTTTAGTGATATTCGACATAATTTTATCGATTTCGGCTTTTAGCTTCTCATCATCCGGATCATTCATTCAGTTTCCTCCTCATGTTTGGTTCATTATATCGGTATGATAAAACAGATCTATTTGTCAAGATGGTTAAACTAAAAACTTTACGTTATTATAAAATTTTATGTTTTGATGATGAATAGAACATCCATATCGTACAACACTATCTTTGTTGGAGCAATTCTTCGGCGATATAGAAATGGTTCCCAATATCATTTCGTAAATCCAGTCGATTTCCTTCAGGATTTTCACGGGGTATGACTCTTATTTTGCCATTTTCAAAAGCTGTCAGTACTTTTCTGCGCAGCTGCTCAGCCAATCGTGCTCTGCTTTCTCCGGTTTTAACGGTTGCATTAACATTACAATATACGACCCTGCTGCCATCTGACTTGAAAAGCTTCTCTTCTTCTGAATATGTCATGGCAGATGGAATCACTTGTATCTTTTTTTTCTTCAGATAGCCAAAATCAATATGGACCGGTTCACCCTTTGTGCAGGAGCCTGGATACCCTTTTTGGTTTTGGGGGCCGCCAGACCCTGTAACCAGAGCCGTACAGATGGATATTTGTTCTGATCGAACTTCCGGCGCCACTTCGTTCAAATTGCCTTCAACTGTGGCTTTAAGCAGTGCCCCCAGGTTCCTTATCCTGCGAACAATCGGTTGCCATTCGGGTTCCGGAGGTCGAATGTTTATTTCACAAACTCGAATTCTAGTGGGCACCATATTGTCGTCAAAAGTCAAAAAACAACCGGGGTACACCAGACATGGGCGTAACATATTTTTTTCTCTCAAGGCTTTTATCAACGGTTTTACAATATTTTCGGATGTCATTTCGAAAAGCTCGGGTGTTTCCATGGGGTGGGGCGATATACTGCCCATTCCGCCGGTAATTGGATTGTCTTTACTGGCAGGCCCTGGAAAACGCTCCGGATAATCCATGGATGTGGGAAGAATTTGAAAATTTCCGTTTTTGTCAATCAAAATGTTAAACGATATTTCTACCCCTGACATCCTCGATTCGATAAGGAGCGGCCATTTTGATTTTTTCCCGAATAATCGTTTATAATTTTTTTCATAATCTTTGATGAGTGTGTCGTATACTTCTTTGATTTCCCAAGCGTTTAAAATAATACGGGAACCTTTACCGCCGGCGCTGTAAGGATATTTCAGAACTGCCCCGCCGAATTTGTCGATGAGTAAGAGGCACGTTTTTAAAACTTTTTCGTAATTTCGGGCGTCGACTTCATGCCATTGGTCTGCTACAGGAATGCCATATTGGCGACACAGATATTTACAGGCGATCTTGTCACCCTCAATAAATGCACTTTCTCGATTAAAGCCGATGATTCGATCGGGAAAACCGGCTTTTTCAAGTTCATCAACCAGACCACCGAGCAGCAAATCTTCCGGCATCGGCATTACGCAGTCGATGGATCCATTCTTTAGGGCTTCGATAATCGCGGCGGCATACCCTTCTTTAGAGTTGTCCGCCGTTGGAATGAAATTCACCGGCCATTTCATGGACATTGCAAATGGCTGCATGGCCGGCATCCCTCGAATAACCACTCCTTGAAAATCATCCTGATAATGTTCACTTGTGGCTGTAGAGGCAACCAAAGCACTGAGAAGGGTCCTTCCGTCGGTTCCTGCAAATCCAATTTTATAACTCACAATATCTCCTTTTGTTTTGGGCAAAAAGTATTTTGCCGAAACATAAACGCCGGTTGCACAATAATACGAATTGGGTTGTAGCGATTTGAAGAAATACCTAATTGTAAAGGCAAGAAATAAAAAGGATTTCCAGAATAAATAACGAAAATCCCTCAAAAGGTGGAGCCGACGGGCGGATTCGAACCGCCTACCTGCTGATTACGAATCAGCTGCTCTACCAACTGAGCTACGCCGGCAAAGTCCTGAAAATCCTTGTATCACATGGAGTTAAGGGCGGTCAAGCCGTTTTTGCGAACTGTCCAAAATAGGCATATGTGTCCGTTCTGGACGGACACAGGACACGGAAAAACGGACAAATTCCGGAAACGAAAGAAGGGCACAATTTATGATTCCTGAACCACTCATATATCAAGCAATTTCCAGATTGTTCCCCCCCGGATTTGCTGTATCATATACAATAAGCTCGGCCTTTTTGTTCCTTCCCATATCAATATCGAGATTTTGTTGACTTGATAGTGAGTATTGTATGATATCCGGAATTGGTAATAGTTGGCTTCGGGTTGTGCTCATGGCAAGCTGTACGAGATAAACTCTGATATTTCTTTTAATATTGGTAGGCTATTGGCCATTTTCCTGTGCCGAAGTGTGAATCAAGAGTATCCGTATCATCGAAACCCGAGTATACTTTCATCATTTAAATCCATTTGATCTGATCAAGGCGATAACGGATAAATATCGTTTTTCCCGGAAATATGGTGTGCTCCTCGCCCTGTTGCAAAGCTAACCCCACATTGAAAGGGCAATCCCCGACAAGAATGCTGGCAAATAATCGACCTGTTTTTCTTTCCAGGCTGACCCGGGAAACGGTGCCGCTCAGGACAATATCCTTGCCCGCAGCGGTTGGGCGGTCTTGGCTGACAGACAAGATATCAAATACAGCAGCAGCCTCCTGGTTGGGGGGAGGCGGAACCAGCAGTTGTTGCGTGTCGGATAAAATTTTCCCCCATTTTTCCGTTCCCAACCTTTGCCAGGGGCCGAAGATTATTGTCTCACGGCCGCTTCCAAAAATTCTACCTTTGAATAAATGCAAGATCTCATCACAGATCTCATAAAGCCACTGCCAGTCATGACTGGCAACAATGAGCGTGGTGCCCAATTCCTGGCGTGCCCGAAGCGCTGCATCTTTAATAAGCTGTGCACTGCCGGCATCTACGCTGGCGGTCGGTTCATCTAATAGAAGGACTTTGGGCTTTAATGCCAGTCTTGCGGCCAACGCTACACGTTGAGCTTCACCCCCTGACAGGGCATACCAGGGCCGTTGGGCAAAATCTTTGCTGGATAAGCCGACCAGAGAAAGTGCTTCATTTACCCGGTCGGCGGTGTCACCGGAATTTCCCCGCAGTTTAAGACCGTATGAAACGTTTTTAAATACGCTGCGTTTCATCAGAAATGGTTCTTGCGGGAGCAGTGTGATATGAAATCTGGCCTCATCTGAAAAGGGCTCGACGAATTGGCCGTTGTAAAGGATATGCCCCTGGCTGGGTCTTTCAATCAGGCCCAGCAGTCGCAAAAGGGTGCTTTTCCCACTGCCGTTCGGCCCGATGAGCCCGATGATTGCAGCCGGCTGAACGATAAGGTGCTCAACCTCCAGGACGGTTTTTCCCGCATAGAAATGTTTCAGAGATTTGATCTCATAGATCGGCAGAGCCACTTTTATTACCTTCGGCGCAAGAATGAGACGGAGAGGTTAACACAAAATGCAATGGCCAAAAGTACAAGACCAAGGGCAACCCCCATTCCAAATTGCCCCTTGTTGGTTTCCAATGCAATCGCTGTTGTAATGGTCCGCGTGTGCCATTTGATGTTGCCGCCAACCATCATGGAGATTCCCACTTCCGTCATAACACGACCGTAGGCGGCAATCGAACCTGCCAAGATGCCGTGCCGGGATTCCCATAAGCTGGTTAAAAAGAGCTGCCTCCGGTTGGCGCCCATCGATAGGATGGCAATACGGAGCTTTTTGTCCATACTTTCGACTGCCGTTGCGCTCAGGCCGATGACGATGGGTAATGCTAGAATCGTCTGGCCGATGGCGATACCGGGCAAGGTGAATAGAAGGCTGAAGTTTCCCAAAGGACCGCGATGGGTCAGAAAGGCATAAACGATCAGGCCGATAAACACTGTCGGCAGGGCCATCAACGTATCTACAATTGTCCTGATCGGTTTCTTCCCCTTAAAGTCGAAATAGCCGAGGCAAAACCCAAGGGGTATCCCTATGAGCAGGCTATTTACGATGGAATAGCTCGACACTTTGACAGTAGCCCATATCGCCGAGTAGGTTTCGGCATTGCCGCTCAGCAACAAATTAAAGGCTTGGGAAAATCCTTCTAATAAGAAATTCATGGCAATTTGGAGGACAGTAAAAAAATGCGACTACAGTGAGATTAAATTGTAACGATATTAATTGCTCACTTGCAGTCGCATTATTTATAGGTTTTTAATTATATATATTTCCAACAGTCCGCTACATTTTCGCATTCGGTGTAAATAATGGTTTTCCTAAAAGTTTAAAATCCTTTATCAGCTGCTGTGCCTCTGCCCCTGTGATCCATTCGATGAATTGCTTGGCCGTGTCGTATTTTGCCTGGGAACAATGCTTTTTGTCTATGGCAATCACGCTATACTGGTTCAACAACACCGCATCTCCTTCAACTAAAATCTTAAGCGGTGGATTCCCTTTAAGATTGTCTTCATATTTAATGTAGGTCCCCCGGTCTGTCATCGTGTACCCGTTGCGTTCCGCCGCGATATTTATGGTCGATAGCATACCCTGGCCGGTCTGAACATACCAGATTTCTTTTTCCGGGATTGGCAAGTCTGCTGCCTTCCACAAGGAGAGTTCCTTTTTGTGCGTCCCGGAATTGTCTCCGCGGCTGACAAAAATTCCTTGTTTCGCTTTTATCGTCTGCAATGCATCTTTTATGCATTTTCCTTTTATTCCGGAAGGGTCTTTTGCAGTCCCGATGATAACAAAATCGTTGTACATGATTTCACGCCGATCCGTACCAAATCCAGCAGCCACGAATTTTTTTTCGGCCGGCGGAGCATGTACCATCAGAATGTCTACATCACAGTTCTCTCCCAGCTTGAGCGCTTTGCCGGTGCCTGTAGCTGTCCACTTCAATTCAATACCGGTGGCTTTTGTGAATTTCGGAGCAAGATAATCCAGCAGCCCTGTATTATCCGTGCTGGTGGTCGTCGCCATCGTCATAACTTTTTTTTCAGCCGAAGAACCTGCCGGTAAGAGACAAACAGCTACAGCCAAACAAATTACCCCAATTAACCATCGTTTCATCTTTCTCTCTCTTCTCCGTTAACAATATGTTTTGATTCTTCTTTATAAAACGTCTTTAATATCACTTGAATATTTTTCGCTACTCCATACAACTACATAATCAGAAATTTACTGTCAATATATTTACCCGCAACAATAAAACAATAACTATAAATAACCATAAATGACCCTTAGGGCCTTCTCGATTGTACAAACGCCGACTATCCTTTCGCCATACCGCGCCACAGCATTTACAGTTTAAATTCTCAATCCACAGCCTGAATCTATATCTTCGGTGGCACCACAAAAGGCGTCGCAAACAGCGGCGTTACGGGTCCTGCCGCGGTTTGATTTCAGGACGCTTAAGCATCTCGAAACGTCCTGAAGCTGTCGATAATCGAAAACGTTTCGGTGAATGGGAAGGTGACACGCTATTCGGCCTGGCAACGCGGTTTAAATGAATATACAAACGGTCTGATAAGACAATATTTCCCGAAAGGGACTAACTTAAAAGATATAACGAACAAAGATCTTGCATTAGTAGTGAAAAAAATAAATCATAGACCAAGGAAATTTCTCAATTATCAGACGCCACATGAAGTCTTTTGCACTGCTATTCGTGGTGCACTTGCAACTTGAATTCACCAGACAAAAAGGACGGTGGTCAAAGAAAACTGGGTGTGCCAACCGTATCGGATCGCCCAGATGGTAGCCAAATTGTATTTGGAGCCGTCGGTGGTTGCTGTTATATATTGAGCGATGGCTGAAAGCGCCGGCACAATTAGAAGATAATCACTTTGTTTATGAATCAAAATCAAGAAAAAATATCACTAAAATACCTTTTTGATACGAGTCCTTACAAGGATTGCGATGTTATTTGTACAGGGCTCTCCGGTTCAGAAAAAGCATATTTTGTGAACCGCTTGTATATGAAACACAGGGCACCGGTTGTTGTTGTCACCTCTTCAACCAAAGAAGCGGAAATATGTTTAGAAGATCTCGAATTTTTTACGGAAAGACCCTCTCCCCCCCCGATTTATTTCCCGCCGTATAATATTACACCATTTAAATATCTTTCATATCACAACGAAACGGCAGCCAAACGGATAAGATCACTTTACCAACTCATTGTTGGTGATGTGCCGCCCATGGTGGTGACGACCATATCGGCGCTGATGCAGAGAATTTTACCCAAGCAGGAACTCTGTGACTATGCAGAACTGGTTATGATTGAGGAAGATATCGATCGGGATCGGTTGGTGGACAAGCTTATATCCAGTGGCTATGATCGATCATCGATGGTTGAAGAGCCTGGAGATTTCAGTATAAGAGGAGGTATTTTTGATATTTTTTCGCCACTCTATTCCGATCCGATCCGAATTGAACTCTTTGGTGATACGGTTGAGTCGATTCGATTTTTTTCAGCAGTCACCCAAAGAACGATCAAAAACATTCCAGAAGTCGTCATACTGCCGGCCAGGGAAACAATTCTCAAATCAGACCACCTAACTCCGATCATCAATCGAATAAGAAAGCAGTCATCCAAACTGGATATCCCCGTAACCAAGGTAAGAGACTTGATCCATCGAATCAGAAGAGAGAGAGTTTTCCCTGGAATTGAAAGTCTGATCCCTTTGATTTATCCTAATCCGGATTCTTTTTTCGACTATGTTCCGAAAAATACATTTTTTATTTTGAATGAACCTGCTGAACTGGAAAATATTGCAGACCATACGCTGCTGCAGGCATCAAAAAGTTTTGATGCTGCGCAAAAAGAATCACGGCTTTGTGTTGAACCTGAGCGTCTTTATCTAACCTGGCAGGAGACTAAAGCGTTATTTGAGCAGAAAATGACGCTTTCCGTGAAAAAGCTCCATGTATCAAAGGAAACCCTATCTGACAGACCGCCTTTAAAGCAATTTCATTATTCAGTGAAAGATAATATGGACATCGGTCTGGAGCTTGGACGTCACCGGGAAAAAGACCTTTTTTCTCCACTGGCAAACTGGATCAATCATCAAAGGCTGTCCGGATTTGATACACTTATGGTTTGCCATACTCGGACACAGGCCAAGAGACTGGTGTCACTATTGCTCCCATATGGTATTCATCTCAAAAGTATTGAAAGATTCGATGATATTAAACAAAGCAAAGGGCAAGCATTCGTCTGCCCGGGTCGGATTTCTTCAGGATTTGTATGGCCGGCTGAATCTTTGGCGATTATCACAGAGGATGAAATATTTGGATTAAAGCGACGGCCAAAAATAAAACCAGAGCAGCAAATTCGAACCCAACTTTTTGCATTTGAAGATTTAAAAAAAGGAGATCTTGTTGTTCACGTCGATCACGGGATAGGACAATATGAGGGTCTGGTTGAATTGACATTAAATGGATCAAGCAATGATTTCCTCCGTATTGTTTATAAAGATGACGATAAACTTTATTTGCCTGTGGATCGTATGGGTATGGTTCAAAAATACATGGGGGTGGACGGCGTCGAACCGGTTCTCGACAAGATGGGCGGTAAATCATGGGAACGGGTTAAGGAAAAGGTAAAAAGATCGACAGAAAAAATTGCCGGAGAACTCTTAAAACTCTATGCTGAACGTAAAGTCAGCCGAGGACATGCTTTCAGGGAACTGGACGTTGATTTTAAGAATTTTGAAATGGGTTTTCCTTATGAAGAGACAGCAGACCAGCTCGGAGCTATCGAAGATGTGTACAATGATATGAAGGCGCAAATTTCAATGGACCGACTGGTATGTGGTGATGTCGGATACGGAAAAACAGAAGTTGCTCTGCGCGCTTCGTTGATGGCCGTTAATGATGGTAAACAGGTTGCCGTACTTGTACCAACGACGGTACTTGCAGAACAGCATTTTACGACGTTTTCAGAACGATTCCAAAGGTATCCAATTAACATTGCATGCTTGAGCAGGTTTCGTTCTTTAAAGGAACAACGCAACATTATAAATGATCTCAAAACCGGAAAGGTAGATATTGTCATTGGAACACATCGGCTGATTCAGAAAGATGTGATGTTTAAAGATCCGGGACTTTTAATTCTTGATGAAGAACAGCGCTTTGGGGTCAAACATAAAGAAAAGTTGAAAAAGATAAAGTGTTCGTTGGATGTTCTTGCTTTAACCGCCACGCCAATACCCAGAACACTTCACATGTCGCTGATGGGGGTGCGGGATATCAGCATCATTTCAACACCACCTGAGCATCGCAAGTCTATTATCACCTATATTACTGAATTTGATGACGCCGTCATTTCCGATGCCATTCAAAAGGAACTCGGCAGAAAGGGACAGATCTTTTTTGTTCATAATAATATCCATACGATAAGGGCAATGGCAAAGCACCTGCAGGAATTGGTACCCGATGTCAGACTCGATGTGGCCCACGGCCGCCTGGATGAAGAGGAATTGGAGAATGTCATGCTGCGTTTTATGAATAAAGAGATAGACTTGCTGGTGTGCACCACTATCATAGAGTCAGGACTTGATATTCCTTCCGCCAACACCATACTGATCAATCGAGCAGACAGATTCGGGCTTGCTCAGATTTATCAATTGCGCGGTCGTGTCGGACGTCTGGATGAACAGGCCTATGCATATCTTTTTATACCCAAGGAAAGTACGTTGGGCAAAAATGCTCAAAAACGCCTGAAGGTTTTAATGGAACACAGTGATCTCGGCTCGGGCTTTCAAATTGCCATGAGTGATTTAAAAATCAGAGGCGGGGGAACGATTTTAGGTGCTTCCCAATCCGGCCATATCGCTGCAGTGGGTTATGACATGTTTCTCAAGCTGATGGAAAACTCCATGGCAGAACTGAAAGGGGAAAAGATTCAGGAAAGTCTTGAACCGGAGATCAACATTAATATGCCTGCTTCGTTGCCTGAATTCTATATCGCCGATATTGATCAACGTCTTAGTGCATATCGTCGACTTGCTAAAATGACAGAACTTAATGAGATTGCTGATTTTAAGGCGGAGTTGATGGATAGATTTGGTGATCTGAACACTGAAAC
>CAXMTB010000089.1:0-9296 GCA_964195835.1 uncultured Nitrospinaceae bacterium
ATTTCAGAAAGACTCTGCGCAATCCAAAAGATCCTGAAACCTTCAGTGAATCAAAAGGCCATCTTGGTTATGGCCGGCGATCACGGTGTGGCGGAAGAAGGTGTCAGCGCTTATCCACAAGAGGTTACCGGCGCAATGGTTCAGACATTTTTAAGGGGCGGCGCAGGAATTAACGCCATATCTCGACACGTGGGTGCCAAAGTGTGGGTGGTGGATATGGGGATTATCCCTGAACTCGATCCAAATTCACTGGATGGCGGAGATCAGTTGATGGTGCGAAAAATTGCCCCGGGAACAGCAAATCTGGCAAAAGGGCCGGCCATGACGCGTCAGGATGCCGAGAAATCGATTTTAACCGGCTTCCAACTGGCCACCGATCTCTTTCACCAAGGTATTGAATTACTGGGTACAGGAGACATGGGAATTGCCAACACCACACCTTCTGCAGCCATCGGAAGTGTGGTCACCGGCATAAGCCCAAAAGAAATGGTCGGTCGGGGAACCGGCGTTGATGACAGAGGGTTTTCAATAAAGCTGGAAACGGTGAAAAAAGGAATTCAGATCAATCAACCAAATGCCCTTGATGGGTTGGATGTATTAGCCAAAGTGGGCGGTTTCGAAATTGGTGGTATCGCCGGATGTATTCTTGCAGCCGCCTTCCACAGTCGTCCTGTTGTCATTGACGGTTTTATTTCAACAGCCGGCGCTCTAATTGCATACGCGCTTTGCCCTCATGTAAGAGATTACATTATTGCAGGACACTGTTCAGAAGAAACAGGCCATCGAAATATGTTAAAATATATCGGGATAGAACCTATTCTCGACTTAGGGATGCGGCTTGGTGAAGGTACCGGCGGTGCGTTAGCGATGAGTATCATGGAAGGCGCGGTTTGTGTCTTTAATGAAGTGTTGACCTTTGAAGAAGCCGGTGTTGCAGATAAAGAATAAAGAATCTGGGTCCAAAAGGCCCGGATTTTGTTTTTTTCTGAAATGGATTCTTTTAATATTTAAATTTTAAGGATATTATTTTCCTCTTCGGCGATTAATTCCATAAGGTACTGGCCGTATTCGTTCTTCGCCATATCCGCCGCAAGATTCGCCAGTTGCTCCTTGTTGATGTAACCGAAATTGTATGCAATTTCTTCAATGCATGACACTTTAAGCCCCTGTCTTTCCTGAATGGCCTGTATGTAACTGGCAGCTTGCTGAAGTGCTTCCTGGGTTCCGGTGTCCAGCCAGGCAAAGCCTCTTCCCAGAAGTTCGACCTTGAGCTGGCCCTTTTTCAAATATTCCAGGTTAACATCTGTAATTTCAAGTTCTCCCCTGGCAGAGGGCTTTAGATTGGCGGCGATATTGATCACGTCATTATCATAGACATATAACCCTGGAACGGCATAATTCGATTTTGGCTTCTTGGGTTTCTCCTCGATGCCGATGACATTTCCGTTCGGATCAAACTCCACCACGCCGTAACGTTCGGGGTCTTTGACCAGATACCCGAAAATCAGACCACCTTTGTTGAGTCGAACCGCCCGTTTTAAAATTCCTGTAAGGGTATGCCCGTAAAATATGTTGTCCCCAAGGATCAAACAGACCGGATCTTTCCCGATAAATGATTTGCCGATGAGAAAGGCCTGGGCCAGACCTTCGGGTCGAGGCTGTTCTTCATAAGAAAAGGAGAGCCCCAGTTGTGAACCGTCTCCAAGGAGTTTTTTGAATAAAGGCAAATCCTCAGGCGTGGAAATAAGAAGGATGTCCCTGATGCCTGCCAGCATCAAAACAGACAGGGGGTAATAGATCATCGGTTTATCGTAGATCGGTAAAAGCTGTTTGCTTACAACACGGGTAATCGGATACAACCGGGTTCCTGAACCGCCGGCCAATATTATTCCTTTCATATGTGCCCTTCCCTCCTCCTCTTATGCCATAACAATCTTTTCCTTTGCCCCTTTTATCCCTTTGGTCGCATTACGGGTATCGATCACCAGATTGGAGTGCTCGACAATTTCGGCAAAGTTATAGTCACTATGATCGGTAATAATGATTACTGCATCCATACTGGCAAGCAACTCCGGGGTAATGGGAGTCGATTCCATCTGAAAATTGTATTTCCGGGTAGTATGCAGCTTTGGTATCCAGGGATCATTGTAATTTACAATAGCACCCCTTTCCAAAAGCATTTTCATAATGGCATACCCCGGAGACTCTCTATCATCATCAATATCTTTTTTATATGCAGCACCAAGAACCAGAATGCGGCTGCCATTGAGGCTTTTTCGATGGTTATTGAGTGCCTCCATTGTCTTTTCAATCACATAATACGGCATTGAAACATTGATTTCTCCGGCAAGCTGGATAAAACGGGTTGAAAAATCATATTCCTTGGCTTTCCAGGCAAGATAAAAAGGGTCAATGGGGATGCAATGCCCACCCAGACCGGGCCCGGGATAAAAGGGGGTATAACCAAAAGGCTTTGTGGCAGCAGCCTCAATAACTTCAAAAAGATCGATGCCCATTTTATGTGCAAGAATTTTCAGTTCGTTCACCAGGGCAATATTAACGGAACGAAACGTGTTTTCCAAAAGCTTGCTCAGTTCAGCTATCTGGGTAGAAGAAACAGGAACGGCCCGGGTGATGGAGTTATACACCGCACAAGCGACGTCCAGGCAGGATTTGGTAATACCCCCAACCACTTTGGGGATATTTGTGGCGGTATATTTTTTATTTCCAGGATCTTCTCTTTCCGGGGAAAAGGCCAGAAAAAAGTCCTCCCCGACCTTCATATCGTTTGAAGCAAGACGAGGGAGAAGCATCTCCTGCGTGGTTCCGGGATAGGTTGTACTCTCAAGTACAATCAATTGTCCTTTGCGCAAATTCTCGGCGATGGTCTCCGTTGTTTGCAAAAGATAGCTCAAATCCGGTTCCATCTTTTCCGTAAGAGGCGTCGGAACACAGATCAATATACAATCCGCCTCGCTAAGACGGCTAAAATCGATGGTCACATCAAATTGTTTTGCATCGAACATTTCCTTAATCGATTCAGAAGAAATGTGCTTGATATACGATTCTCCATGAAGGAGTTTGTCGATCTTTCTTGAATCGAGATCGAACCCGATAACACCAAAACCTTTTCGCCCAAAATGAATGGCCAAGGGCAACCCGACATAGCCCAGGCCGATGATTCCAATGACAGCTGTTTTCTGATCGATCATCTCCAGCAATTTTAAACATGCTTCACTTTTATCGCTCATATTATTGTCCTTTAACTCTAACTGTTGATGAATCCGCAGGTATTAAATTTGTTTTAACGCCAATGACAATTAGCAATTCATCCCCGGTGTTTTCCAGTATAACCATCTCATTTTCCGGCAGCACCAAGGACTGCCCTGCATTGAAAAACATGCTCTGGTTATTTGTTGTTGATTTGGCGACGCCTTTAATCACGGTCAGATGTTTGACGGTTGAACCATCGGTTTTGATCTCACATTTTGAGCCGGGATACATGTCGCGCCTTGTGACGCTGAAATCAGGCGTTGCTTCCAGAATGGTCAAGGTTCCCCATAAATGGTATGATGTCTTATGTTTTTGGTATTCTTTTCTCCCTTTTTCCTTCAGCTTTTCAACGATAGATTTTACGTCACGGCTGTTTTCCAAATCAGAGACAAAAACAACGTCCGGCGTTTCCACAACAACCATGTTTCTTATGTTGTTGGTTGCAATCAGCCGCTCATGTCCCATGATTAAAGAATTTTGGGTGTTTTCTGAAATAACGTCGCCCTCGATGACATTGCCATTTGTATCCTTTGGTGTGAAATCATAAAGAGATTTCCATGAGCCAATATCGCTCCAACCAAAATCTGAAGGCAAAACAGCCGCTTTATCTGTTTTTTCCATAACTGCATAGTCAATGGAAATGTTCGGCAGCTGCTGGTAATCTTCCAGGGAAACCAGGGTTCCTTCTAAAGGCAATTGCTTCATTTTATGAAGAAGCTCAGAATGGTGGATACCTAATTCCTGAATCATTACCGAAGCCTTAAAGGTAAACATGCCGCTATTCCAAAAGTAATTACCCGCGTCAATATATTGCTCGGCGGTTTTCAGGTCAGGCTTTTCAACAAATCTTTTTACAGAAAGCGCCCCAAACGCTATTTCTCCGGCGCCCTCGATATAACCGTAACCGGTTTCCGGATAATGCGGCGTTATTCCAAACGTCACAATATATCCCATTTCTGCAAGTTTTACTGCTGATTCCAATCTTTCGTGAAATACACCTTCATCTCGAATGACATGATCCGCGGGAAAGACGCAAAACACTGCATCGTTCTCTTTTTTAATCACCTGGAGCATTGCCAAAAGAATGGCGGGAGCGGTATTTCGCCCGCAGGGTTCTGCAAGGATTTTTTTTTCGGCGGATATCCCCATCTCTTCCATGTGCCTTGCGATTTCGTAAACATGGTCTTTTCCACAGACGATACGGATATTTTCCATCTTTAGGGTAGGCGTCAGCCTTTTGATGGTGCTTTGGATAAGTGAATCATTGCCGATGAATTTAACGAGCTGTTTGGGATGGAGTTGTCTCGATACAGGCCACAACCGTGTTCCTGATCCGCCGGCCAAGAGAATCGGATATACATTCAGTTTATTTTTCATAAGCGGGAATATGGAAGTTAAAGGAGATTTAAAAAACACTGTAATTACACAATTTTACTATTCGTCGTTTTTTGCGTTTTTTGTTTGTAATTATCGGTCTAAAAAGACTTAAACTTTAACGGAACATTTTAAATTAGATTTAAGCTTCAATCATAGGGTAAAATGTAACCGTCTTCGTCTCTTTCCACCTTGGTTATGCCGGGATATCTTTTTTCAAGATCTTTCAGCGTGGATTCGTGGGTCTTCACCTTCCGAATCAATACATCCCGCTCCTTAATCATCTGAAGTGATTCCAGGGTTTTTTTTATCGTATTTTTGAAGTCTATGTCATCCCACGACTTTAAAAGGAATTTGTATACGCCTGCCTCATTAATGGCCTTTATGGCCAGTTCAATATCTGCATGGTCCGTTACCATGATGGTCAATATGTCCGGATAGATGATTCTCACCTTTCCCAAAAATTCCAGCCCGTTCATTAACGGTATTTTATTCTCGCTAATCACCATGCACACTTGTTGTTTTTCCAATATATCAAGCCCTTCCTGACCGCTAGCGGCTGTGATGACGTTGTAGTTTTCATCTGACAATACGCGCTGAATGTACTCTATAAACAATTCCTCATCGTCAACGACCAGTATGGTATGTTTTTTTATCACTTTTTATCTCCTGTGATATTCTTAACGGCTTCTTTCTGATGCCACACCCAGGCTGTTTTGATAATTGTTTCCAGATTTTCGTACTTGGGTTTCCATCCCAGCGATGTTTTTATTTTTTCAGAACTTGCGATGAGTCTTGCCGGATCACCCGGCCTTCTATCTGCTTCAAAAACCGTCATCTCTTTGCCGGTTACTTTTTTAGCCAACTCAACCACCTCCCGAACCGAATACCCCTGGTTGTTTCCCAGGTTATAAACAGCACTCTCTCCGCCTGATAAAAGCGATTTTAGTGCCAGTAAATGCGCCTGGGTTAAATCACTGACATGGATATAATCTCTGATACATGTTCCATCAGGTGTGGGATAATCTGTCCCGAATATGCTGATATCCTCCCGTTCACCGGTTGCAACTTTTAAAACCAGAGGAATAAGGTGGGTTTCTCGAGTGTGTCTTTCTCCGATTGTGCCCGATTCATCCGCACCCGAAGCATTAAAATATCTCAGGCTGATATATTTTAATCCATAGGACGGATCGCAATCATGAAGCATCCTTTCGACAGCGATTTTAGTTGCACCATATGGGTTTGTGGGATTACAAGGATGATTTTCCGTTATCGGGATTTCCACCGGTTCTCCATAAACCGCAGCAGTGGAAGAAAAAATAAACCGCTTGACATCATGTCGGATCATTGCACTCAACAGCGCTGTGGTTGCGGCCAGATTGTTACGATAGTATTTAAGGGGATTTTCCACGGATTCACCAACAATTGAAAATGCAGCAAAATGCATGACCGCGGAAATACTGCGTGATGAAAATAATCGGTCGAGTATCTCTTTATCACCAAGGTCGCCTTCCACATATGTTCCCCCCGGCAAAAGGTCGCGATGGCCTGTGGAAAGGTCGTCTAAAGTAATCACATCATGCCCCGCATCAAGCAGATCTTTTACCATGTGAGAGCCGATATATCCTGCACCGCCCACAACCAAAATTGTTTCGTTTTTCATTGATTTCGACTCCGTATTTACGAATGCATGCAGTTAGTGTCCATCCATAAATGAGGATTTTTGTTCAAGATCAAGGCATGCGCAAAAAATAACCACAGGCATATGGTTGATATTCCGAGGATTATTTTTTGAGCATAACGCAGAGATCGGACAAAAAGACCATTTATGGACGGACACTAGTTAGGAATAATGTGTCTTCATCCAGGCCTGATATTCCCCGCTTTTAACCCGCTCTACCCATTTTTGATTTTCCATATACCATTTTATGGTATCACGGATTCCGGTTTCAAGGGAGGCTTCCGGGAGCCAGGTCAACTCCCGACTCAATTTGCCAAAATCGATGGCATATCTGCGGTCGTGACCGGGTCTGTCTTTAACAAAAGTAATCAAATCCCTTCGGCTCCGGTTATCGGATAATCTGTTCATCTCATCCAAAATATCACAAATCATTTCCACGAGCTTAATGTTCTCCAATTCGCTGTTGCCGCCAATATTATAGATTTCTCCGTTTTTCCCCTGTTTCATAATTTTCCAGATGGCAGTGCAGTGATCCCTAACATAGAGCCAGTCCCTGACATTTCCACCGTCTCCGTAAACCGGCAAAAATTTTCCCTCCATAGCATTGAGAATTATCAGCGGAACAAGCTTTTCCGGAAACTGGTACGGACCGTAATTATTTGAACAATTGGATATTGTCATCGGCAAGTCGTAGGTCTTATGGTATGCACGCACCAGATGATCCGAAGATGCCTTGGAAGCAGAATACGGGCTGTTGGGTTTATACGGCGTTGTTTCCGTAAAATACCCTTCCCTGCCCAGGCTGCCGTAGACCTCGTCTGTACTGATATGGTGAAAGCGTATCATGTGATCAAGCCGTGATCTTGCCGACTCCAGCAAGCTAAATGTTCCGACAATGTTGGTCTGTATAAAAGCGTCCGGTTTTACAATAGATCTGTCTACATGAGATTCAGCCGCAAAATGACATACGCTGTCGATTTTATAATCTGCGAATATTTTTGCCATCCGGGTTCCATCGCAGATGTCGGCATGGATAAACATATATTGTTCAGGATAATCTATTTCAATGTCAGCCAGATTTTCCGGATTTCCGGCGTAAGTCAGATTATCAACATTTATGATACGGCCGGCATAATCGGATTCATTTAACAGGTACCGGATAAAATTTGCACCGATAAACCCGCACCCACCCGTGACCAGCATGTTTTTCATCAGCTTACGTTTCCTTTTCTATTTCTTTTAACAAAACCTCACGAAAATTTAAAACAAACTTGTCAACATCAGATTTCCAGTTGGCCATGATATTCATTCCTTTCTCCTTAAGATTCCGGTTTTCAAGAATGGAATTCATGGGCCTTGCTGTGGGCGTCGGATATTCTTCAGTTGTGCAAGGAATTATTGTATGAGGAACATCCATTTTTTTAAGAAAATATACGGCCAATTCATACCATGTACAATATCCTTTTGCAGTTGCATGAAAGATCCCCCGATAATTTGTTTCAATAAGTTTTTCAATCTGCAGTGCCAACCGATAAGTCCAGGTCGGTGAACCGAACTGGTCATTCACCACTTTTATTTTATTATCGGAACTTCTAAGGGATAGTTTTAGCATTGTTTTGAGAAAATTGTGACCCCTGATACCATACAACCATGCTGTTCTGAGGATGATATACTGATCGGTTGTCCGTTTTATTGCCTCTTCACCTTCGAGTTTGGTAATCCCATAATAAGAAAGCGGGTTTGGCACATCCGTTTCCACATAAGGATCCGGCACCTTTTTTCGACCGTCAAAAACATAGTCGGTTGAAATATGAATCAGGCGGCCGCCATGTTTGTCCACGCATTTTGCAAGATTTTCAGCACCCGTTACATTCGCCTTCCAGGCCAACTCTTTTTCGATTTCACAATCATCGACTCGGGTATATGCGGCACAATTAACTATTATGTTAGGCGTAAATTGTTGGACCAACAATTCTATGTCCGGCAGTTTAGTGATATCCACCTCGTCTATATCGACACCCAAAACTTCATGGGTGTCACCAATAACTCTGGTGCAGTCAGCCCCGAGTTGTCCCTTATCGCCAGTTATCATAATTTTCATTGTCATTTTCCTTCAATAGACTTCACTCTTCAATCTTTATCAGAACCTCCCAAAAAAGGAAGGAAAAAATCTCGCTCATTTAGGGTTAAATCTTTGCAAAACAATTTGACTCCCTTTTATAGATTGAATTAAGGTGATCACCATGGCTTCGTTGGATATTTTTGTAGATCAATATATAAGTTATCTGGTTTTCGAAAAAGGGCTTTCGGAAAAAACCATCGAATCATACAGCAGTGATTTATCCAAATACCTCGAATTTCTCAAACAAAAGGGGGTCAAAGACATCACGCAAGCCGATACTCCCATGATATTAAAACACCTGATCGCTTTGAGAGAATCCGGTTTGGGATCAAAATCATGTGCAAGACATCTCATCACTTTGAGGGGATTCTACAAATTCCTTGCCCAAGAAAAAGTTCTCGAGTTTGATCCCGCCAAGCTCATCGATCTTCCCAAAAGCGGTCTTAAACTCCCGGACGTGCTTTCCGTTTCAGAGGTTAATCTTCTCTTAAACATTCCAGATATAAACACCCCTTTGGGAAAAAGAAATTCCGCCATGCTCGAGCTTCTTTATGCCGCCGGCCTAAGGGTTTCAGAGCTGGTTAACCTTAAATTTCTTGATGTAAATCTTGAAGCCTGTTTTGTCCGGGTTATGGGAAAAGGATCAAAGGAAAGGATCGTACCTTTCGGTCTCTATGCAAAAAATAAAATTGACGACTACGTCAATCATTCCAGGCCATTGCTTTTAAAAAATCGTATTAGTAAATATCTTTTTGTAGCAAGAGCCGGAAAGCCGATGACCCGCCAGGGTTTCTGGAAGCTTTTAAAACAATATGTAAAACAGGCTAAAATCAAAAAAAAAGTCAC
>CAXMTB010000089.1:9395-12398 GCA_964195835.1 uncultured Nitrospinaceae bacterium
GCCGCATAGTTTGCGGCACTCTTTTGCCAGCCACCTCCTTGAAGGCGGTGCCGATTTGAGAACCGTTCAGGTGATGCTTGGCCATGTTGATATTTCTTCCACCCAGATTTATACCCACGTTGCCCGTGACCATCTCAGACAGATTCATGAAAAATACCATCCAAGAGGTTGATTCGATAAAAGTTACTTTACCTATCCCCTATCCTTCTACAAATTTCGACGGTCAAACAAAATAGGATATCCGGGGCCAACTGTTCGGCAATGGTTTTATCGAACAAAATTTTTGCTTCAGCGGGAAATTCATCATCCTTTTCCCAAAATTGAACTACCACAGGAATACGCGGTGTTATTTCGAAAGCATAGGCTGCATCTGCCATATCAAGTGGAATTCCATCGAGTCGTTCGCATTTTTCTTTGAATTCTTCGATATTGTTTTCATATGGCGTTTCGATGATATGGGTGGGTATTTTGTGTGGTCCGCGAAAAAAGGTAGCGCCGCCGGGAATATCTTTTTCAGATATCCATTCTTTGCTTATGTTTATGTCCTTTGATCTTAAAAGATAATAGATAATGAAAAGTCCTAATAAATGACTTACATCGGGATTATCGTCCTGAAGCCGTATTATTTTAGACTCGTGGGGATATATGCCATAATCTTCACCCCAAACGGATATTCGATACCCTTTTTTTATGGGATCATAATCGCATAATGCGAGCCGGCAAACATCTTCGGGATTTTTTTCAGCCAGTTCAAAAAAGTAGCTGCTGTCGATAGAATTTGTCATATTATGTTTAATGCCTCCAATGATATTTTATAGCTCATTTAGTAGGTACCGGTTATTACCTGAATCTTGCACGAGTTGGCTTAAAGCCGCTTCAATTAATTAATTTAAAGATTCTCATCAATTTTCATGCAAGATTCAGGTATTAAAATGACCGGCCTAAGCCGCCGTCAACACAGATACTTTGTCCGGTGATATAATCGGCATCGTCTGAAATCAAAAACGCCACCGTCTTTGCGATCTCTTTTACCGATCCCGATCGCTGCATGGGAATATTTTCTTTTGTTTCATTATCTATGGGATAACTGTCGACAAAACCGGGAAGAACATTATTCATCCGGATTCCCTGATTTGCATATTGGTCAGCAAAAAGCTTTGTAAAAGCAGAAAGTGCCGCTCGCAACGATGAAGACAGAGGAAAGTCCAGACTGGGTTCTCTGGCGCCAAAGGAAGATATATTCACAATGGAACCACCCTCTTTCTTTTCCATAATCGGAACGACATGCCTTGCGATCCGAACGACGTTTAAAAGCAGCAGATCGAGGCCATGGTGCCATTCTTGATCTGATATCCCCAAAAGATCTCCTTTAGCAGGATGGCCCGTGTTGTTAACCACGGCATCGATCCTGCCATATTGTTTGAAAGCAAAGTCGACAACTCGCTCCAAATCATCTGGATTCGTGACGTCACCTTGCAATCCAATTCCCTGAAGTGTATCTGCAAGCTCTAACACAGCGTCTGAACGCGACATCAAAACAAGATCATATCCGCGTTGAGCCAACTCCGTGGCACAAGCAGCGCCCATTCCCTTGCTTGCAGCTGTTACAACAGCAACTTTTTTAGTCATCGCTCCTCCTTTTATTTGTGGCTATACCGAAAATAATGTTCACAACCACGATAAAGCAACCGTACCGATTGTGGCGGCCATGCAGTAGATCTGATGTTTTTTTTCCACAAGACGATACAAATACAGAGCATAGATAAGCCCGAGACAGACTCCCGCCACAAAACCGAACAAATGGGCCGTGAGATCCGAGTGGAGCCCTGTACCCAGAAAACTGAGCAGGGCCAAGCCTCCGGCAATGGGAAGCCATGCTTTCATCCGTTGGTCGGCGATTTTAATCTTCCGGCATAGCTGATATGCGGCCAGAATACCAACAGCGCCAAATACAGCAGTTGATGCACCGATTGAAATATGACCGTATCGAAACAAAGCCGCATTGGCCAGGTTTCCTAAAATCCCGCTTAAAAGTATCATCAACCAGCCGACACCTGCTCCGGTGATGCTGCAAACCGCAGTGCCAAATATTCCAATTCCAGCAATATTGCCCGCCAAATGCGGGTAGTCTGAGTGGAGCATCAGGGAGGTAACGGTCCTGTAGATCTCTCCATTCATAATATCAAAGGCAGATGCGCCATATTCCCTGATAATTTTTTCGACATCATCGGACCTGTTCGCTACGATATGGCATGCCAGTAAAAGCAAGCAAACCCATATACCTGAAAAAGTCTTCTTATATACCTGTGTTTCCTGATCATCTGCTATCGAAAGATCTGGATTCTCTTCGATATATTTCAGGATAAGGTCCAGAGCTCTGTCGCGGACCGCATCATCAACCCAAATTTCCCAGCCGTTGCCGGATCTTATGATGGAGTGCGGCAGATGATATGCGGACAGCACCAACCCATAGGTATCAGCCCGATCTCGTGTAAGATTTTCGAATAATATTTCAACCATATTATGAGTCTATTTCAATCGATCCAGAATTTTCTTCGCACTCTGGAAGTTCAAGCCTTCCTCATGCGTGACAAGGCGGTAGAACTCACAATCAACACAATCGGACATCTTCGACGCGAACTTTCCTTGAACCTCGCCGTCGCAAAAGGTTCCGGTAATCGCCCAGCACGAACGCCCTCCCATTTTACCGGAATTCATACCGTCTGTCCTGGACTCGATCGAAGCAGGGCACACGCCCAGCTCATCCACCTTTTCACCGCCTGGTTGTCTCTCGCATTTCATTAATTCCCAACAATTCAATTTAGTCATAACGATACTCCAGCGAACTATTCTAATATGAATGAAAAAACTCGGCGGCCGATCTGACCGACGAAGGCTCTTCTATCTTTAAGATGGTGGATTACTTAAAAGAGCATTAATGTTTAGACAGGATTACAGGATAAACAAGATATTTTTGCATTTTCACGGATTCATCTGGAAGCC
>CAXMTB010000089.1:12407-12690 GCA_964195835.1 uncultured Nitrospinaceae bacterium
ATTTCTTGACGACTTACACCTAAGCCAACAGCACTGCTGACATGATACTCAATTCAGCCATAGCAGGCTTTTGATATACTAATTCCCAATGCGATAAGTTCTTTGTATTTTTGTGCAAGATCGCCGCTTTCAAGAGCCTCCATTTCAATTCTGTCCATATCTTGAAATGTTTTGATTCCGCTCTTTTGCATTTGCAAGTTATACTTCTGTCTCAATTTTCTGGTTTCATCTGTGTCGATAAACATAATCTGTCTCCCATCTACCATTTATTAGTGCCGGAAGT
>CAXMTB010000090.1:0-12298 GCA_964195835.1 uncultured Nitrospinaceae bacterium
TATGCAAGAGACTTCTGAAAAATACCGCATATTGAAAAAGTTAAATTTTTTAATCATGAAGTTGAATACAATCCGAGACACATCCATTATGCACGAAATGCCTCAACATTATATGGAAAAGCTGGTGGGGCATATTGAAAAATCTAAAATCCAAAATGAGCGTCTCAAATAGTAACAGGGTTATAAAAAAGAAATATACATCTTATGGCGTTTAAAAAAGAAAAAGAGAGCCAACATTTTAAAAGCGTCCTGATGGCCTATTTCATTCTTGTGCTTCATGTTTTTTTGGTTGCAGGTTTGGTCCTGATGGTCATTTTTTTCCGTGGCATTATAAATTACATGATTTGGATTTTTTTGGGCGGCTTAATCGCCATTATTGCTTCAGGCTATCATTTTTACAAACGCATGAAAATGGAAGGAAGAACCCTTCGGGAGATACTTAACACGTATCGGCATAGCGGAAGAAGCGTTGAGGTCAGTTTTCTTGGGGGACTTGCATCATTAAAAATCGGCGGCGAACATCATAGCCCACCTGCTCTGAATGGTAACTCATCAGGGCATCTCAAACAACTCGAAGACCCTGAATCTATTCGCTATAAAGAGTTTTCAGAACTTGTCCGACTGCTTGAGAACAACCTTATTACCCTTGAAGAATATAACAAATTCAAGGAACAGATTTTCAAATCATAAACCAGAAATTATAACTAGACACTAACTAAAATACCATAAGCATAGTTTGTTAACACATCCCATCTCAGCATTTTTCAAACGGAAAGGAAGCCTCATGAAAAAATTAACTATTGCCCTTTTGTCCGGGGGGATATCCTCCGAGCGTGAAGTTTCTATCTCAAGTGGAAATCAGGTTTATGAAGCCCTGGACCACAATAAGTACGATATCATTCGGTATGATCCAAAAACCGACCTTCCACAACTGGTCGTGGACGCATCCAAAATTGATGCTGCATTGATCATTCTCCATGGCCCCTTTGGCGAGGACGGTACCGTTCAGGGATTGCTCGATCTTCTTGAAATTCCTTATCAGGGATCAGGGGTACTCGGGAGTGCTATCGGCATGAATAAGCTGGTTTCTAAACATCTTTACGAAAAATCCGGACTGCTGGTTCCATCTTATGTTGTGATTGGAAAAAATGACACCTTAGATGCGGATGCGTGTGTCCAACGACTGGGCCTGCCCCTGGTTGTAAAACCGGTTGGCAGTGGATCGAGTGTTGGAATATCTATTGTAAAATCAAAAGATTTGCTCAAAGAAGCGGTCGATAAAGCATTTGAACAAGATTCTATGGTGTTGATAGAGGCGTATATCGACGGTATCGAACTCACCGGCGGCGTTATTGGTAATGATCAGTTGGAGGCGTTGCCCATTATTGAAATTATCCCCAGCGAATCCTATGATTTTTTCGATTACGAAGCCAAGTATACCGCAGGTGCCACAAATGAAATTTGTCCGGCCCGAATTAATGACGTGATGACCAAAAAAGCACAGGAAATAGCCAAAACAGCGCATAAGGCGTTGTTTTGTAAAGGATACAGTCGAACCGATGTGATTCTTAAAGATCAGGATATGTATGTCCTTGAGACCAACACCATCCCCGGAATGACGGCCACCAGCCTATTGCCGCTTGCTGCCGGAGAAGCGGGTATCCCTTTCAGCCAACTTCTGGATCGTTTGATTGAACTGAGTATCGAAGGACACAGGGTCAACAGGTGATTCAATGATCGTCAGAAGCAGCAGGGAGCTTAAGGAACGGTATCACGATCTTTGTTCCGGGGATATCTTTTTAGGCATACTGACCTACAAACATATCAAACAATCAATTCTTATCGATCTTATGGAACGCGGGGTATCCTGCTTTCCATCTCCCCTTTCACAGGTTCTGAATAATTCCAAAGCGACGCAGGCTGTTGTTCTTAATAATTGGATGCTGCCCCAGACATGTGTTGTCGCACGACGAACGGATCTCATTGCGGCGGTGAACACCTATAACAGACTTAAAATCGCCCCTTTGGTTACCAAAGAAGATCATCTGCACTGCGGCCATGGTGTGAGAAAATGGGATACCATTGAAACCCTTTACAGTTTCGTGGCTCTGTCTGAATCTTCATATCCTTTTGTCGTCCAGCCCTTTTTGGATAATTTTACGGATGTTCGCGTGATTATTGCAGGAGATTATATGGAAGCGTATGTTCGGCACAATCCCGATAATTTCAGAATGAATATCTCCATGGGCGGCAAAAATTATCCCTATGAGATGAACACGGATTTGTTGAATTTTTGTCGCAAAGCAATGGAGCGCGGTAAATTTCCCTATGCTCATCTGGATATCCATATTACGGATGATGGGACGTATTATCTTTCGGAAATCGCCTTAAACGGCGGGACAAAAGGTGCAAAGATTCGCCGTAAGGAGCTGGATCAAAAGAAACAAGATGTGTTGGAGCATCTTGCAAATGAACGCCTCGCACACGTGAAATATCCGGGATAAGGAGGTATATTTGAAAAAAGGAAATAAGACTTTAAAACAATCGGATCGGCTGCCTGAAGTTGGCATAGTCATGGGAAGTGATTCGGATCTAGATGTGATGGAAGAAACCGCTTTGGTTTTAAAAAAATTCGGGATACCTTATGAAATGACGGTGGCGTCTGCACACCGGAGCCCCAAAAAGGCAGCCAAGTTTGCGGCGTCCGCCCACAAGAGGGGCATAAAAGTGATTGTTGCCGGGGCCGGCCATGCCGCACATCTTGCAGGGAATCTGGCGGCATATACGTCGCTTCCGGTGATCGGCGTTCCAATAGATTCATCTTGCCTTCAGGGGCTCGACGCCCTCCTTTCCACGGTTCAAATGCCTCCCGGGGTTCCTGTGGCCACGGTATCCATTGGAAAATCGGGGGCAAAAAATGCAGGTATCCTGGCGGTACAGATACTTGCCCTTACAGATCCGAGCCTTGCCAAAAAGCTGGAAACCTATAAAAAGGAGCTCGCAAAACAAGTTGATCAAAAAGCCAAAAAGCTTAAAAATCCTTCAGGCTGACCCATTAAATCCCAGAGATGATCACATCGTTGCGACCTCTCAGATCATAAAAGACGGCGGGGTCATTGTGTTTCCCACCCAGTTCCTTTATGGATTGGGAGCAGATGCCTTGAACGCCAAAGCTGTGGACAGGGTTTTTAACATAAAACAGCGGTCTTATCATAAACCTTTGCTGGTCCTCATACCCCATCGAAAAGACCTGACAAGACTTGTTCAACATGTCTCTTCGGCAGCCGTACACATTATGAACTGTTTCTGGCCGGGTGCGGTCACCCTTATTTTCAAGGCCAAAGACACACTGCCGGCAAACCTTACGGCAGATACCGACAAAGTTGGTATTCGAATGCCGCAGCACCCTGTTGCTTTAGCCCTCTCAAAGGCTGTGGGAGGTCCTCTTACCGCCACAAGTGCCAATATTACCGGCGGTTCAGGGTGTTCAACGGTTTCAGATATTGATCCGCGGATTTTGGATAAAGTGGATCTGATTCTTGATGCCGGGCCGCTCAAAGGCGGTATCGGCTCAACCGTCGTGGATGTGACCGTCGATCCCCCGAAAATTTTAAGAGAAGGCGCAATCCCTGCAACAGATATTTTTATTGCGCTTGAAGACTCTCAGGCGCATTTGTTATGAACCCCAATGTTGCATAAACAACATGGCAAAGAATAGCTAATGGTCCGTTGTTATACCCGATATCATACTGAAAGCTTCATGTTCCGGATATTTCATTTGGTGAATTCAAAGGATGGGGTCGATTTTGTCATGTTGTTTACTCTCCGGCTTTTGCAACGTTAGGGTGAAGTGGAGACAAAACAATATGTTTCAGATAGATGACATCACCGACCAAGTTCTTGAGAACTGCGATATTGCGGATGCCCGGCATGCCGGACTCTATTCCATTTGCGGTTTGGCATTGCGATTGCGGGATTTGTACAAGTGGGAAAACAGATTGGACCCTTGGGTTGAAAATGATCCTTCAGAGGTCTTAAAATGGATTGGAGACAAAGAGGAAACATGGGAAAAACTGGTTGAAAAAGATTTCGGCGACATCACCATTCTCGGGCATCGATTCGATCCATTTGATGTCAAGGGAATCAATGCGATTTTAGAACCCCGGGGATACATCTACGGGGGTGGCTATGCCCGGAGCCTTAAACCCTCTTTTTTTCTGGCCGCAATTGAGGACAAGAAAGAAATAAGCGGAATTACGATATTTGTTCTTGATGAGGAGCTTGCTCGAGATTTGTTGACCATTCCTGCGCTGTCTCAGGACAACTGTATTTATGTTCGAAAAGAATCCGCCAGGCTTTATCTCTGGGATCAAATTTTTTATGTCAAAAAATCAGGGCGTTATGCTTTAAGATTCGGTTTGGAAGACTATGGATTGAAAGAACAGACACCTGAAAATTTACACCGTAATTTGCCTGCAATTGCCGCCAATGAAACAGATACATACATTTATCATGAGTTGGGCGAAATGCAGGACACGGTTTTTGACCGCAAAACATGGCAAGAAATTATTGCAGCGTTTCCCCACACCCCTATCGAACTTTTAACCCGAGCCGTTAAAGACCTTTTGGCTGACACAAGCGAGTATGGAACACTTACCCATATTATCGAAGAGCGAAAAACATCGTCTCTTGCATTTTATGTTGCTTTTCTCGAAAGCTTTACCAAAATATTATTTCCTCAAATAATCGAGGCTTTTAAAGACTTTACTCAAACACGTGACTGGGAATTTATAGAGAAAGCAGTGACTGAAGGTTATCGAAGCGCCAAATCCCGCGCCGAAGCGATCGTCGGTATTTATCGGATTGGCAGGGAGAAAAATGATATGAGATGGGTGGAAAATGAGATCGCAAAGCGGTTTAAGTCCTGCTTTGCCCGATAGTCAAGTTTGACAGCTTCGTAAAAAGTACAATTTCTGCGTTGTGCTTCATTTCGTGGTTACTGCGGCGTACATAAGTACGCCTCATTCCACGAAATTCGCGACGCCTTGAACTTGAACTTTTTACTTTGCCGTCTCAATTTTGACTTTTTACGAGTTCATCAAGTTTAGAGATGAAAAAGCAATGATTCCGGAAAAAGAAAAAAAACAAATAGCCGACTGGAGTCAAACACTTAAAGATGACATACGCATCCATCTGATTTTAACCGAGGACGAACGCAGCCAAACATTTCAATATTTTTGTGAGGAATTGGCGCGCATTGTGCCTAAGATTAAAGTAAAACAAGAAAAAGATGAAGACTCAAAACTCCCCATCATGCAGATCGGCAATGTTGGATATCAGGCGATTCCAGTGGGTAAGGAACTTGAACCGTTTCTGAGTGCGCTGGCCGACGGTGATGGCCAAACCCAAAATGGTCCTTTGTCGGTTCATAAAAAGCTTCATCAAATCCGGGTTCCCGCCCTGTTGAAAGTGTATATTATGCCCCATTGTCCTTTTTGTCCGGCGACAGTAAAGCAGCTTCTCTGTCTTGCTGCGGCAAGCGAATCCATAAAGCTGACCATTATTGACGGCTCATTTTTTCCGGAAAAGGCAGCATCTGACAAGATCCAATCCGCACCGACAGTTTTGCTGGATGATCAATTTTACTGGACCGGATCGATTCAGATCGAAGAAATTGTCGACATGATTTTGAACCGGGATCCTTCTCGACTCAGTGCGTCATCATTGAAAACCATGTTTGAGGAAGGCGGCGCCTTAGAGGTGGCCGGAATGATGCTCGACAGCAGAAAAATTTTCCCGGCATATACGGAACTTCTGGTTCACAAAAAATGGCCGGTTCGTCTGGCAGCCATGGTGGTATTTGAAACCATTGCCGAGGAAAATCATACGCTGGTTCACCATACCATACCTTATTTATGGGATTGTTTTTTAACGGCAGAGGATACGGTCAAAGGGGACATTCTTTATCTTTTGGGAAAATCCGGGGACAAGGGGATAATTCCAAAACTTGAGACCGTTTTGAACGGTCCATATGGCGTTGATGTGAAAGAGGCGGCCGAAGAAGCACTGGAAGCCCTTAAGCAAGGTCTCTAAGTAAGATCTCGAACGGTTTCTTTTATGCGCTTTCAAGTTCAAAACAAATTTTGTCGGTCAATATAAAATGAGGAACACAAATGGTCAGAAAACCAAACCCATTGCTCATTGAATTTTTAGACAAAGACCTTCCGTTACCGGCCATCTATTGGGAGACCGTTCCGCCCGGGGTGAATCCGGCGGATGCCTGGGAGATGTACGATGATACCGTGGAAGGTTGGGTTCCTGTATGGTTCCCCACCATCAACCGGAGAACCGGAAGGTCCTATGAAGAGTTCGAGCGGGCGATATTGTTCAATGACAGCCTGGAGCGGATTTTAAAAGCCATGAATCGCTGGCCGTTGTGGGGCTCCCCGACTCAGAGAAAGCATGCGGCGGCATTTGTACTGCTGCAATTATTTTGTGAAACCAGGGCCCTTTGCCCTATGGTTTAACCTAAAAAACACTTGAGGAAATTTTCTGTAGAACACTCCAGTTGGTCTCAACGGTGAGCGCGGAAGTTCAGGCATTTGATTCGTCCAGACCCATAAGTTCATTCGGTTTGAATTCAACGGACACCTTCAATTTGTCCGTCGACTGAAGCTGGATCCCTTTATCTTTTTTAAGTCTTCGTGATGTTTGCTTTAATCGGTAAACATTATTTTTCAACGCCCTGCTGCGACGGAGCCTGGCCTTTCTTTTCATGTCCCCGTATTTTCCAAATCTGCCGCCCATGGATGTATCCTTTGATGCGGGATTTATATTCTACTTGCTTAATATTTTAAGTATACCATATTTTAAGCATTGATTTCCCTGGTCTTAAAAAATGCGATCCCGGGCCATTCTTTCATGCAATAGTCGAGCTGAAACTCATTGGTTGTGAGATAGGCCATTGACCCTTGGGAATCTCTTACCATGTTGGACCTGTTTTTTTTCTCAAAATTCGCCATCCTCTTAGGATCGTCGCTTTCGATCCACCGCGCGACATGATAATCAACAGGTTCGTAAACAGCATCAACGCCATATTCGGACCTTAAGCGTGCCATTGTGATGTCAAACTGAAGCATCCCCACAGCCCCTAATATGTAACCGTTTCTGGCAACCGGTCTAAAAACCTGAACAACCCCCTCTTCCGAGAGCTGGACCAGTCCTTTTTGAAGATGTTTTGCCTTCATGGGGTTCTTGAGAATGACCTTTTTGAAAATTTCAGGGGCAAAACTGGGAATTCCGCAGAATTTTAAGGGCTCCTTTTCCGTAAATGTGTCACCGATTTTTATGGTCCCATGGTTATGAATACCGATGATATCACCTGGATAGGCTTCCGACACGTTTTCACGCTCATTGGCCATGAAAATGGTGGCATTTGAAAATGTAACATCTTTTCCGATTCTGTGGTGAACGGCCTTCATGCCTCTGGTAAATTTGCCCGAGCAGATCCGGATAAATGCGATTCTATCCCGGTGTGCCGGATTCATATTGGCCTGAATTTTGAACGCAAAACCCGAGAACGGTTCCTCATAGGGAGAAACTTTTCGTGTAACCGCCGCCCTGGGACCCGGAGACGGCGCCATCTCCACAAAGGCGTCCAACATCTCCTTTACCCCGAAATTGTTGATGGCACTTCCGAAAAAAACTGGGGTCTGGTTGCCTTTTAAGTAATGGTCAAGTTCAAAAGGGGCTGCAACACCTTCGATGAGTTCAATATCCTCTCTTAACTCATCGGCCTGGCTTCCGAGAACCTCATCGAGTTTGGCGTCGGAAAGGTCTTTAATCACCAAGCCATCCCTGCGGCGCGTTTCCTGGCCGGGCGTAAAAAGGTGAAGCTCTTTTTTATAGAGGTTGTAAACCCCCTTGAATCTTTTTCCCATGCCGATGGGCCAGGAAAGGGGGGTACACTCGATCTGGAGCTTGCTCTCAATATCGTCAAGAATATCAACCGGTGCCATGCCCTCCCGGTCCAGCTTGTTGATAAAGGTAATGATGGGCGTGTTGCGCATGCGGCAGACTTCCATGAGCTTTTCGGTCTGGGATTCAACGCCTTTGGCGTTGTCGATGACCATCAAAGCGCTGTCAACGGCCGTCAAAACCCTGTAGGTGTCCTCGGAAAAGTCCTGGTGTCCGGGGGTGTCCAGAAGATTTATCTCAAAATCCCTGTAATTGAATTTCATCACCGATGTGGTGACGGATATGCCCCGTTCCTTTTCGATGGCCATCCAGTCGCTGGTTGCATATCGTTGTGCCTTGCGGGCCTTTACGGCGCCGGCCTGCTGAATGGCGCCGCCGTAAAGAAGGAGCTTTTCGGTCAATGTGGTCTTGCCTGCGTCCGGATGGCTGATGATGCCAAAGGTCCGGCGTTTATCGATTTCTATTTTGTTGTTGCTCATGATGTATTTATTAAATATTTGTTTTATCGGAACGTTAGTTCAGTCCGTTATTATGTTTTCGCTTCTTTAGAGAAAGCACTCTTTTGTGCAGCCTGATGGATTGCGGGGTCACCTCCACTATCTCGTCGTCTTTTATAAAATTTATGGCCCTTTCGAGGGTCATGGGTTGCACCGGCGAACATACCGTGCTTTCATCTTTTCCAGAAGCACGCATGTTTGAGAGCTTCTTTTCCTTGCTTGGATTTGCACTGATATCAACGGTCTTGTTATGCTCGCCGATAATCATTCCTGCATAAACAGGTTCTCCGGGGACAATGAAAAGACGGCCTCTGGGTTCAAGGTGATAGAGTGCATATGCAACAGAGTTCCCCTGCCGGTCTGAAACAATAGAGCCGGTAAACCGGGTGGGAAAATCACCGCGAAACGGCTCATATCCTGCAAAAAGGGTGTTCATGATTCCGGTTCCCTTTGTGTCCGTGAGGAATTCATCCCGGTAACCGATTAAAGCGCGTGAGGGAATCGAAAATTCCGCCCTTATTCTTCCGCTTTGGTTATTGACAAGGTTTGTCAGCCGTCCCTTTCTTATGGAAAGCTTTTCGGTGACAACTCCCAAAAAATGTTCATCACAATCCACAAACAGTGTCTCAATGGGCTCGAGCATGGTTCCGTTTGAATGTTTGTAAATCACCTTTGGACGGCCCACGGAAAGTTCAAATCCTTCCCGCCTCATGGTTTCGATGAGGATGGCCATCTGGAACTCTCCCCTGCCCTTTACAATAAATCTTTCCCTGTCCTCGGTCTGTTCAAACCTGATGGCAACATTTTTAAGGGTCTCCTTGATCAGCCGTTCGCGTATTTTGCCGGACTGTACGATTTTGCCTTCCTTGCCGCTCAAGGGAGAGGTGTTGATGGTAAATTCCATGGAAATCGTAGGCTCGTCTACGGTGATTCTCTTTAAGGGTTTTGGAAATTCTTTTGTGCAGATCGTGTCACCGATTTTGACATTCTCGATTCCGGATAGAATGACAATATCGCCGGGTTCCGCCGTTTCAACCTCTTTCAAAATTATCCCGTCATACACTTGAAGCTTGGATATCTTGAGCGGGAGATGTTCTTCTTTGTCGTTGATACAGACCATGTCGTCATGGAACCTGGCCTTTTGGTTAAAAATTCTTCCGATGGCAAGCCGACCAAGATAATCTGAATATCCGAGATCAGACACCAGCATCTGAAACGGTTCTTCGGGATCGTATTCAGGGGCCGGTATTTCATTGATGATGGTTTCAAAGAGAAGATGAAGATCATCGCTTTTTTCGGCCAGGGTCTTTTTTGCGACGCCTTCGCGTCCGATGGCATACAGATACGGAAAATCGAGCTGTTCCCCGTCGGCATCGAGATCGATAAACAGGTCATATATCCCATCAAGAATCTCTTCAGGACGGGCATCCTTTCTGTCGATCTTGTTGATCACCACAACAACCTTAAGGCCTTTCTCAAAGGTTTTCTTCAACACGAAACGGGTCTGGGGCAGCGGCCCCTCAGATGCATCCACGAGCAAAATCGCACCGTCCGCCATAGACAGGGCGCGCTCGACCTCTCCGCCGAAATCAGCATGACCGGGGGTGTCGATAATGTTAATTTTTACACCGTTCCAATGCACTGAACAGTTTTTTGCGGCAATGGTTATGCCTCTTTCCCTTTCTAAGTCCATGCTGTCCATGATTCTCTCATCAACTTCAAGGCCAGGCCTGAAGAGCCCGCTTTGCCTGAACATGGCATCAACAAGGGTTGTCTTGCCGTGGTCAACATGCGCGATGATCGCGATGTTTCTTATTTTTTCATTTCTTATAGTTTTTTTCATTGGATACACTTTCGTATTAATTAAACGTCAACTGATAAAAATAAGCATTGAATTTTTTTTTACAACCTTTTAGTCAATTGACATACAAAATATTATTCGCCTTCGCCAGAATGCCCTGTAATTTGTTGAAGCGAAGCGAAAATCCCGAGCCTTCGGGGTCGGAACGCGGTGGAGATCCCGTTATCGGGGGAATCCGGGCTATCATCAACCGTTGCCCTATCCCGGATATTTCATGAAAAATTTTCAGCTAAAGAGAAAAAGTGCGGGGTTCAAAGTGTTACCTGGAAGTTGTTGCTATTATTTGAATTAACTTAATGGCTTTATTATGCAGTGTTAGGGTTTTTCTCTGTTTTGTAATAACCGAATCACCTTAAGAAGCTGCTTCAGCTTCTTTATGTTTCGACAAGCTTTAAGATCGTTTTCCTTTGCGATTTTCTTTACCAAGCCTTTCAGTCTTTCTTCGCCGTTGTTCAGTTTCCTGGCTTCTTCCCTGACCCGTTCCTGGAGTGCTTTTATCTGGCCGACCCCGGCTCCCGGGTCCCTGGGGTCCGGCACCTTCTTTTTAAATCCTAAAGACTCAAAATATTTCACCAGTTCCTCGAGCTCCGGGATAGACATGTTCGCCGAAGATCTGACACCCCAGTATGCAATAACATCCCGATATTCATCATCTCTAAGGGGAATCTCTTTTTTTGCAATATGCACCAGAGCCAGCAGTTTGTGCCGCCGCTCCTGAAGCTTGTCCGCCTTTCCTGTGGCGGGTTTATCCGCCATCCTTTTGGAGGACTTGTCCGCTGTCTTTGTGACGAATTTGTTTCCGTCATCGGTGGTCATAGCTTTTTCCTCCTCTTCCGATAAACTAATACACTTTCCGACAAATGAAACCCCTGGGGCTTCGAAGTTATGGAAAGCAGGGTCCAAAATTGGGATTGACCTATCCCGTTGATCTAAAACATATTAACACCTAAACTGAGCGTTTCAAATAGTGACAGGGTTATAACAAATTATTAATTATAAATAAATATACATTGCCAAAATCGTTTATAGGTCTCATCTAATGGGTGGATTTAATCAAGTAAAAAATTGTTACCATTTGAAACCCTTCGAGATTGCCGAGTTTGCCGAATCTGCTGCGTTATGAGACATTCGCAGTAGCAGACTACGGCTGCATGTCTCATGCCTTGCATCTCCCCGAAAGGCGGGATCTTGCGACCGGCAAATTCGACAACCGCTCAATTTAGGTTAAAATAAAGGAAAATAATAAAATAGTGCCCCTGATAATATCACCTAAAATTTCTACATCATTCCGCAAATCGTCTTCACACTATTAGGCCTAAAATAGAGGTAAAAATCACATTATTTGCGCATAAAATGTGGAATCATTCGAAATTATTGCCTCAAAGTTTTGACAAAGTCATTCCGTACTCATCATCCGAGCAACTCGGAATCCGGATTTCAGTTTTAATTATTCCCTTGACCGTTCGAGGTGAATTCTGTACGAATTTTATTAATCATACCGGACAATTCATGTTAAAAGATTTTTTATTCTCGACCGAGGCGGGGCGTGTTGATTAGCGTTGATTTGATCCCCTTTTATAATTTGAAACGGTTCGTTTAGGTGATAACTTTATGAAACTAATACAATTAATCTTAATCCCATTAATATTGGGTCTCGTTGCAACGGGTATCGCCTCATCTGAAAACATCACAGATGTCAGTCGCTACTTTTATAACGGCGATGGGAGGCTCAAGCTTGTCAGTGCAATAAACGGGATAACGTTCAATGGTCAATACCGGCAAGGCAAGGGCATCTATGATGAAAAGGCCCTCAAAACAATTCATCGTCTGTTTGGTGGTCAAAATGACAAACCGTTTTCCACCATATCCCTGCGGCTGATCGAGTTTCTTGACTATTTAGAAGACAATCTTCATCCAGGGGCACGGATAACCATTGTCTCCGGATGGCGAAGCCCGCAATACA
>CAXMTB010000090.1:12308-12678 GCA_964195835.1 uncultured Nitrospinaceae bacterium
TGCAAAGGCAAGTCTCCATCAATATGGAATGGCGGCAGACATAAAAATTCAGGGAACTTCATCAAAGCGCGTCTGGAACACTGTTAAAAAACTGGGATTCGGCGGAACAGGTTACTACAAGGGAAAACTCGTACATATTGATGTGGGGCCTGCGCGGTCTTGGGATGAGAAAACATCCTGCGTGGGAACGGATATTTCAACACAAAACAAACTGATAGGGCTCGTGACAGACTATGATATTTATCTCCCAGGGGAGATGATTGACCTGAGATTCATCCGAATGACGGCATTCCCCATCGGTGTAATCCCTGAATTTGTTCTGGAGAAAGTAGAAACAGACGGTCAATCAAAGGAGATTGCCTGTTTTAAA
>CAXMTB010000091.1:0-12671 GCA_964195835.1 uncultured Nitrospinaceae bacterium
GCCATGTTCATGGAGACCCTCGAAGCTTGCGGCTTGAACAAGTATCTCTTTGAGATGGCCAACATTCGCAACCAGGACTCCTGGATCCATTCCAAGCAACCCGAAGTTGCAACGAAAAAGGCCAAAGACCTGGTTCGTATGTCCGTAGCCAGAGCCGCTGCATTGAGAACCCTTCATGAAAAGGTTGTTCCCATTAACAAACAGGCGTTGGTGATCGGAGGCGGTGTGGCGGGAATGAATGCCGCACTCAGTTTGGGCAACCAGGGATTCAATACGGTGTTGGTTGAAAAAGAGGCCGAGCTCGGCGGTTATTCGCGAAAACTTCATCACACCATCGAGGGTGCAGATATTCAGGTCTATCTTAAAAACCTTATCGATGAAGTGAACGGCCACGGCAAAATCGACGTGTTGACCGGAGCCAAAATAACGGGCTTTGAAGGATTCAAAGGCAACTTTGCCACGGAAGTGATGTTAGGCTCAAAAGCAGAAAAGCGCAGGATTGAGCACGGCATTTTTATCGTTGCCACTGGAGCCGGGGAATACCGGCCCAAGGAGTATCTTTACGAAGATGACGAGCGGGTGGTGACCCAGGTTGGGCTTTCCGATATTCTGGAAGAAAAAGGCGCTGCCGACCTTGACAGTGTTGTGATGATTCAGTGTGTCGGTTCCAGAAATGATGAGAATGTCGAATGCTCTCGAATATGCTGCCAGAATGCCGTAAAGAACGCCCTGCACATTAAAAAACTGAATCCGGATGCTCAGGTCTATGTGCTCTACAGGGACATCCGTACGTATGGGCTTCTCGAGGATTATTATACTGAAGCCAGAAAACAAGGGGTTATCTTTATCCGTTTTGACAAGGATGCACCGCCGAATGTTCAAAGCTCGTCCGAAGGAATGCTGGTTACGGTTAAAGACCATATCCTGCAGCAGAACATCGAGATCAGGGCCGATCTTGTGGCTTTAAGCGCCGGGATGGTGGCTGAAGATACCACAGAGGTGAGCCAGGTTATGAAGCTGAATCGAAATACAGAAGGATACTTCATTGAAGCCCATGTCAAACTCCGGCCGGTGGACATGCCCAGTGACGGTGTCTTTTTGTGTGGTACCGCCCATGGTCCCAAACTGATCACCGAAGCTATTTCCCAGGCCCAGGCAGCGGCTTCACGGGCGGTGACGTTTCTTGCCAAAGATGCCATCAAACTCTCGGCCATCACGGCCAAAGTTGATACGGATCATTGTGTCAAATGCCTGACCTGTGTCCGTGCATGCCCGTTTGGTGTGCCTGCGTTTAATACGAACGAGAAACTCATAGAAATCAATGAAGCGATCTGCCATGGATGCGGTGTTTGTGCAAGCATCTGTCCGCGGCAGACCATTCAATTAAGTTATTATGATGATGATCAAATAATGTGCAAAATTGATGCCTTACTTGAGGCGGAGGGGATGTGATGGCTGATTTCGAACCGACCATTTTAGCATTTTGTTGTGATTACTGAGGATATTCCGCCGCGGACCTGGCAGGTTCCATGCGACTCGATTATCCTGCAAGCATTAAAATCATTAGACTTCCCTGTACCGGAAAGGTTGATGTCATACATCTTCTGAGGGCATTTCAGAAAGGGGCCGACGGGGTTTATGTTGTTGGCTGCCTGGAAGGGAATTGCCACTATAACGAAGGCAATTTCAGGGCTCGTGAACGGGTGGAACATGTCCGAATGCTGTTGGAAGAGATCGGTCTTGAAGGTGACAGGGTGAGAATGTATAATCTGTCTTCAGGTGAAGGACCCACCTTTGCGGCATATGCAAAGGAAATGAACGAAAATATACGGTCCCTGGGACCCAACCCGTTAAAAGATTCGGCAAAGGCCTAAAAACGGAGGAGATATTATGGCTGAAGAAGCAATCAAAATAGGAGGCAAAAAGAAAAGTATTTTTCTGGACAAGGTAAAGGAACTTCTCCCGGAAGGGGGAAATCTCAATCTTTGCCTGACTTGCGGCGCCTGTTCTTCCGGATGCCCTGCTACGGGTCTGGCGGATATGGACCCCAGAAAATTTCTGCGCATGGCCGCCCTTGGTATGGACGAAGAGGTAACAAGCACACCCTGGGTATGGATGTGCACCATGTGTACGCGATGCATGTATGTCTGTCCCATGAAAATCAACATTCCCCAACTGGTCTTCAACGCCAGGGCCAGCTGGCCCCGGGAAGAACGACCCAAGGGAATCGTTGGATCGTGCGATATGGCATTGAGAAATGATACCTGCTCCGCCATGGGAGCCACCGAAGAAGACTTCCAGTTCGTGATTGAAGACGTGCTTGAGGAATATCAGGAAACCCAGCCTGAATTCAAGGACATGAAGGCGGATGTAAACAGGGAGGGGGCTGAATTCTATTTGAATCAGAATTCCAGAGAACCGGTCACCGAACCGGATGAAATGGTTCCGCTCTGGAAGATTCTAGACCTGGTGGGAGCCGACTGGACATACGGCACAAAAGGATGGGCGGCGGAAAATTACTGCCTGTTTTTGGCGGACAATGAAAACTGGGAGAAAATTGTAAGGGTCAAGGCCAAAGCCGTAGATGATCTCAAGTGCAAGGTCTGGCTCAATACCGAGTGAGGTCACGAGCTTTTTGCAGTCCGGGTCGGACTGGAAAAATTCAAGATCGAGCACAACTTTGAAATAAAGAGTATCATCCAGCTTTATGCCCAGTGGATTCGTGAAGGCAAACTGAAGGTCAATTCCGACTGGAACAAGGATCTGAAAATCAAATTCACGGTGCAGGATCCCTGCCAGCTGGTGCGAAAGACCTATGGGGATCCGGTGGCCGAAGACTTGAGATATACCGTGAAAGCGGTTGTGGGTGAAGAGAATTTTATTGAAATGCATCCCAACAAGTCCAACAATTATTGCTGCGGCGGCGGCGGTGGGTTTCTCCAGTCGGGATATACTGAGGAGCGTCGTGCCTATGGCAAGCTCAAAGCCGACCAGATTCTGGCGACAAAAGCAGATTACTGCATTACACCATGTCACAATTGCCATGCACAGATCCATGACATGAGTGAACTCAACGATCATGCATGGGAAACTCTTCATTTGTGGACGTTGATCTGTTTGTCGTTAGGAATTCTTGGGCCCAATGAACGTGGATATTTGGGAGATGATCTTAAAGAAGTTTTGCCCTTTCACCCGGAATCGGCGATGTAGGCATGAGTCATCTGAGAATGGGTAACTGATGGGCGATAAATGATAAACGGCTGGCGACAAATGACTGTTGAGGAGGGAAAATGATAGTTGCCAAAAGAAAACCCTTTGAAGAAATAAAAGAGATGATCAAGGACTATAAAAAGGTCCTTAATGTGGGCTGCGGTACCTGTGTGGCGGTTTGCCTTGCAGGGGGTGAAAAGGAGGTTGCTGTTCTGAATGCCGAGATCGATATGGCCAGAAAACTGGACAACAATCCCGTTGAACTCGGGGCCCAAACTGTGGAAAGACAGTGTGACCATGAATATCTCGAGGAGTTGGACGGTATTGTCGGAGACTATGATGCGATTATCTCCATGGCCTGCGGTGTGGGGATTCAGTTTCTGGCGGAAAGATTTCCGGATATTCCGGTTTATCCGGGTGTGGATACCACCGGTATGTCCGCCAATCAGGGGGTGGGCTGGTATGAAGAGCGGTGTCGTTCATGCGGCCAATGCGTGCTCGGAATGACCGCAGCCATCTGTCCGGTGACCATGTGTGCAAAGGGGCTTTATAACGGTCCCTGCGGCGGCACCAACCAAGGAAGCTGCGAGATAAACTCGGATCAACCCTGCGCCTGGTTCAGAATCTATGAGCGTTTGGAAAGACAGGGCCGTCTCAATGAAATTATTGCATATACTCCCCCGGTAGAATGGAATGACCAGGTTCCAAGGACGTTGATTCAGCCCGGTTACAAAAAACCTGAGAAAGCTGAAGAATCATAACATCCCATTTATACGGATGAAAGCGCGTATATTGGAGTAAATCCGGCGAATCGGATTATGAGAATAATGATTTTGCAATTAGAGCAGAGGAAGCCGAAATGAAATCAGGAAGCAATTTGGAGAAAGTTTTAAAAGCAGGTCATTTTGCATTTACAGGGGAACTTGGGCCACCCAGAGGCTGTGATGTAGAAGAAGTAATAGAAAAGGCTCAACATTTGAAAGGGAATGTGGATTCGGTGAACATTACCGACAATCAGACCGCTATGGTACGGATGTCCAGTTGGGCAGCAAGCCTTCTCTTGCTTCAGGAAGGCCTGGAACCCAATTTCCAGATGGTGTGCCGGGATCGAAACCGGTTGGCCATGCAGGCCGATATTTTGGGGGCCTATGCCCACGGTATAAAGAATATGCTGTGCCTTTCCGGTGACCATCAAATGTTTGGTGACCATCCCATGGCCAAAGGTGTATTCGATATCGACTCCATCCAGTTGATCAATATGGTCAAAATCATGCGTGATGAAGGCAAATTTTTAAGCGGCGCCGATTTGCATGGGTCACCTAAAATGTTTATCGGTGCGGCGGCCAACCCATTTGCAGATCCCTTTGAATGGCGGGTACACCGCCTGGCAAAAAAGGTAAACGCCGGGTGCGATTTCATCCAGACCCAGTGTATCTACAACATGGAAAAGTTCCGGGAATTTATCAAACAGGCCAATGACATGGGACTTACGGAAAAAGTCTATATCTTGGCCGGTGTGACGCCCATGAAGAGTGTGGGTATGGCCAAGTACATGAAGAATAAAGTTCCTGGAATAGAAGTGCCGGATGAAATCATCAAACGCCTTCAGGGTGCAGGAAAAGGAAGGGTGGCGGATGAAGGCATCAAGTTTGCCTGTGAGCAGGTGGAAGAGTTCAAGGAGATGAAAGGTGTTCACGGCGTCCACATGATGGCCATTGAATGGGAACACATGGTTCCCGAGATTGCCGAACGGGCCAAGGTTCTGCCCAGGCCGGTTATGGATTAAAGCCAAGGGCCTATCGTATATAGCATTACAAACCAGATCTCAAATTTCATGATCCGCTGTGCAGTTTAAGGAGGCGGATCAATGGTGATTAAAAAATATAAACCCGGTTTTGTCAAAAACCGGGTTTTGTTATTTTATAGGCCTTTTCAGAATAACATTTTGTTTCAACCCCAGGATAATTTAGTTTCCATCGGCAAGAACTCGCAAATAAAACCGCGTAAAAGCGAACAGGGCCAAGGGGTTAAGATTACACGCAGAAATATGATAATTATTAACAAGTTAGAACACCTATATACTGTTCGCTTTAACGCGCTCTAATTTGCTCAGACAGCTTCCCGATGCAAACGAAATCATCCTTCGGCTTACTGAAATTATGAACGTAATCAATTCAATCGGAACATATTTTTGGAAACTGCTATAGCGTTTTCCCAATCTTTATTTTAAAGAAGATATAGACCCCGAAAGCACTCCCGAGAATGTCCGCCAGGGCATCCATGGCATCGGCGGTTCTATAGGGGACAAAAGACTGGTGAATTTCATCGCTGATGCCGTAAAGCGCTGAAAAAAGAACGCTGAGCGTAAAAATGAGTTTTAGATGATGTTTGATCCGGGTGGTTTTGAAGGCCCTTAGAAATAGGGCGCCCAGAAGGGCATAGGCGGTAAAATGGAGCATCTTGTCTTTGAACGGCCAGTCGGGTCCAATATCAGGTGATGGACGGGAAGACTGGATAAAGATCAACAGACAGTAAAGAAGAATCGGGAACCAGTAAATGAATAATTTGTGTAATTTTTCCAACGTAATATTGGCTGTATTGCTGGCAGATCGAATTGATTCGGGATCACCGGATTTTTTTTAACCTTCCTGACCCCTGACTCCTGCCCCCTGAAACCTGTTTTAAAACCCGGTTGTCGGGCGTCTTTTTCCGAAAAGGTTTTCACAGGGTGAATTTTTGGTGACATGTTTTTGAAGTTTGATGCACCAGAGCGACTGAAACGTTCGACAGGATCCATCCAGTGCATCCAATTTTGCAAAATCCGCATGTTCGCAACGCAAATCGCACCATTTTATCTTGTGGGTTGTAATACCGGCGTTTTTAGTCATACCTGAAATCTGCATTTAAGCTATAAAAATATTAAGATCCAGTTTTCTCTCCCGGACGTGGGATAAAACCTTTTCCAGAAATTCTTCATGTGAAACACCGAATCTGACGTTGCCGTCAAGGGTTCTCACCGAAAGGGTTTTGGCTTTTTTTTCTTTATCCCCGATGGTCAGAATCAACGGGATGTTGTTGAGTTGTGCGTCTCGAACTTTTTTGTTCAGACTTTCGGTTCTGCTGTCCACTTCCGTGCGGAGCCCGGCCTTTTCAAGTATGATTCTCACATCGTTTGCGTGGGACACGAGATCGTCGTTGATGGGCAAGAGAATGACTTGGACCGGCGCCATCCACAGCGGGAACTTGCCGGCAAAGTGTTCAATCAGAATACCGAAAAACCGTTCGATGGAGCCGTAAATGACTCGATGTATCATCAATGGGCGTTGTTTTTCATTGTTGCTGTCGATGTATGAAAGGTCAAACCGTTCCGGCAGCGACATGTCGAGCTGAATGGTTCCGCACTGCCAGGTTCTGCCAAGGGCATCTTTGATGTGTACATCTATTTTGGGGCCGTAAAACGCACCGTCTCCTTCATTTATCTTATAATCTTGGCCATACGTATCCAGTGCCGCCTTGAGCCCTTCAGTTGTTAATTCCCATTGTTGATCTGTTCCGATGGATTTTTCAGGTCTTGTGGAAAGCTCCAAATGAAATCCGAGCCCAAAGGTACTGTAAATCCGTTTCACCAACCTAAGCACGCCCAATATTTCTTTTTCGATCTGATTCGGCCTCATAAAAATATGCGCATCATCCTGATGAAAGGCCCTGACCCTGAACAGGCCGGACAGCACACCGCTAAGTTCGTGTCTGTGCACCAGTCCGATTTCTGCAGCCCGAATCGGCAGGTCTTTATAAGAGTGCGGCTTCATCCCGTATATCAGCATCCCTCCCGGACAATTCATCGGCTTTATCGCGTATTCTTCTTCATCAACAAGGGAGGTGTACATGTGTTCGCGGTAATTTTCCCAGTGACCGCTTTTTTCCCAGAGGCTGCGATTGAGCATGATCGGGGTTTTTGTTTCCACATAACCCGCTATTCTGTGCTCTTCCCGCCAGTAATCGAAAAGACAGTTCCAAATACTGATTCCCTTTGGATGAAAAAAGGGCATTCCAGGCGCTTCATCGTGAAAACTAAAAAGATCGAGAGCAATGCCGATCTTGCGGTGGTTTCTTTTTTTGGCTTCTTCAATAAAATATACGTATTCATTCAGCTCTTTTTTGGAGAAAAATGCCGCACCGTATATTCTCTGGAGCTGTGCCTTGGTCTGGTCGGCGCGCCAGTATGCGCCGGAGACTTTCATCAGCTTTACGGCTTTGATAAATCCGGTATGGGGAAGATGCGGGCCACGACATAAATCCGTAAAATCGCCGTGTTTGTAAAACGAAATTGTGCCTTCTTCCAGTCCCGAGATCATTTCGAGCTTATACGGCTCGTCTTTGTAAAATTCCAGAGCTTCGGATTTTGAAACAACGCGGCGTTCGAAAGGTATCTTGGCCTTGATGGCCTTTTGCATTTCAGCTTCGATTTTTTCAAAGTCGTCTTCTGAAACCGGTTCCATATCGATATCGTAATAAAATCCGTCTTCAACCGATGGCCCGATGGTCAGTTTGGCATCTTTGTAAAGATGAAGAACCGCCTGGGCCATGACATGGGCTGCGCTGTGCCGAAGAACTTCCAGCGCTTCGGGATCTTTGGTTGTGATCAGTCTGACTTTGGAATCAAGGGTGATTGTTGTGTTTAAATCGGCAAGCTCCGAGTTCAATTCCATGGCCACGCAATTTCGTGCAAAACCATCTGAAATGCTTTTTGCCACATCCAAACCCGTGGGGTTGTTTTCAAAGCTCTTTATATTACCGTCAGGAAATGTTATGTTCACCATAATATGATCACCTAATCTGGATAACCAGGAAATTCGAAGTACTCCGTAGCTTGTTGGAGCGCAGCGGAAATCCCGCATAGCGGGGCTACGGGAATAGGCATTTTAGCCCTTTGCTTATAAGATCCCGCAGGTTTATCTGCGGGAGTTTCATAAAATCGCTACACGATTTTATTTTGTAAAATGAACTACCCCGCAGCAGAGCTGCGAGGTATCAAAATGAATTTTTACCTTATTAACCCCGATGCAGAGCATCGAGGAATTCTTTTGATTAAAAAAAGTAAGATTAGGTGAAATAACTTGACGGGTCAAGGGAAAATTGAATGGAAATCGAATCTCAGATCATAGATAAAGCGATAGATCTTGAAAAAATGGTAAGATCCGTTGAGAAGGAAAAGGCCGTGGCCGTTGATCTGGAAGCAGACTCCATGTATCATTATCAAGAAAAGGTTTGTTTGATTCAAATCGCCACGGAGAAAATATCTGCTGTGATTGATCCATTAGCGATAAAAGATTTGTCTCCACTTAAGCCGTTTTTTTCCAATCCGGATATCCAAAAGATTTTTCACGGTGCGGATTATGATGTCCGCAGTTTTTACCGGGATTTCAAAATTAGAATAAACAATCTTTTTGATACGGAACTTGCTTCCCGATTTTTAGGGATCAAAGAGACCGGTTTGCAGGCGGTGTTGAAGACGTTTTTTAACGTCAATGTAGATAAAAAATACCAGAAAAAAGACTGGTCTAAAAGACCGTTGCCAAGGGAAATGATGGCGTATGCTTCAAAAGATGTAATGTATCTTCTCCCCCTTGCCAGGATGCTGATTGATAAGCTTAAAAAGATAGACCGGATGACATGGGTGCTTGAAGAGTGCGAAGATTTGAGCAAGGTGAGGCCTGTGTTATCCAATGAGGCGCCATTATTTATGAAATTCAAAGGCGCAGGTCGACTCAAATCAAGAAGTCTTGCCGTGCTCGAAGCGTTGCTGCAATTCAGAAAACGTATTGCTGAAAAAAAAGACAGGCCGTTTTTCAAAATTATTGGGAATGAGTCGATGATGAAGATTGTAACGGCAAGACCCGTGACATTGCGCCGTTTAGAAAACACAAAAGCCTTGAGTAACAGGCAGATCTCCATGTACGGCAGTGATTTGACAAAGGTGGTGGCCAAGACCTTGAAAATATCTGAAAGTGAACTTCCGGTTTTTCCCTCCCAAAAACCCCCTGTGTTGCCCAACGGGGTGCCGGCAAAAATAAAAACCCTTAAATCCTGGAGAGCTTCAAAAGCAAGCGCTCTTGGAATCGATCCCGGGATGCTTTGCAATAATGCGCTGATCACGGCCATTGCTGTAAAAACCCCCGGTGATGTTAAATCCCTCGAGACAGTTAAGGAAATGAAAAGGTGGCAGAAACAGGCGTTTGGCGCCGAGATAATAAGGGTTTTAAAAAAGACCCCATAGCGTCTCTTACTAAGGAGAACAAAGGCCACCCGACATGATTTTTGTTTACAAAGCTTCTTGGTGATAAGGATAGAAAAAGTGTGGAGTGCCTAAAGTGAACTAAAGTGAGCTAAAGTTAAGGTATTCTGACAATTTATATCAGAATGACAGCGCGATAGCGCTTCCTCAACTTTAGTCACTCTTGTAACGATTGTGACAGATCTTCCAGCAATATTATTTATGTCGAACAATTAATGTACTTATTAGTAACTTTTGCTATGGTTAAATGTATCGATTCCTGACTCTTGGACATTCAGACCCATTTCCGTTTTTTATGAGCATAAGATCATTGTCATTGTGGCAGCGTCAATGTTGCCGCCGCTTATAATGATTCCTACTCGGCCTTTGGGAATCACGGTTCGACTCAATATTGCCGCCAGTCCGAGTGCGCCTGACGGTTCAACCACAAGCTTCATTCGATAAAATAGAAATTTAACAGCTTCTATGATCGCTGCTTCCGATACGGTCTTCATATCATCCACATACTCAAGTACGAGGGGGAAGGTGATCTTTCCCAAAGACGGTGTGCGGGTTCCGTCGGCGATGGTGGGCGGGTTTTTTACGCGATGAAGTCTTTTGGTGTAAAATGATTTTGTTGCATCATCAGCAAGTTCCGGTTCAATACCGATGACCCGACAATCCGGGTCCATATTTTTTGCAGCAATGGCCGAACCGCTCAATAGTCCACCGCCGCCGCAAGGAACCAGCAGGATATCAAGATGGCCAACCTGGTCAAACATTTCCAGAGCGGCAGTACCTTGACCTGCGATGACATCCAAATGATCAAACGGCGGAATCATCGTAAAGTTGTTCTTTGCTTGAAGACTTTCTGCGACAGCTTCACGAGTGGTATTCTCAGGATCATACTCAACAATTGTTGCACCATAATCCTCGGTAGCTGCACGTTTGGTTTCAGGGGCATTGTTCGGCATTACGATGGTGGTTTGGATATTCAACATCCGGCCGACCAGAGCTACGGCTTGGGCATGATTCCCTGAAGAATACGTAATAACGCCACGCGCTTTCTCTGCTTTTGAAAGTTTAGAGATACTATTGAATGCGCCACGAAACTTGAATGCCCCAATCCTCTGGAGGTTTTCACACTTAAAATATACTTCTGCTCCAACCCGCCGGTTTAACGTTCGTGAGGTCATGACCGAAGTAACATTGACATAGCCTTGCAATCTTTCTTTAGCGGCCAGGATGTGTTCAAACATGCTTTCTCCGATTTTCGTTCAGGCTATCGAATTCTCAAATATTCAAAAAAACACTGGTATTCATAGGTTTTAAGCATTTCAAAGTTCGTACTTATAAAACTTGGTATCCACTTCCATTATAGGGAATGTCTTCGGCATGCGTGTGACCATCTTAATTGATCTCCTTTTTCAGCGCATCAAAACACGCCTTTGCATCGGTTGAAAATTCATGAAATTGGGTTAGTTTTTCACATGGCTGGTCGTTGCAACGTGCGCAATTCTCCAGACCTTGTTCGCGGCAGCACTGCCTGATATCACATGACTGACAATATCCGATCAGCTTTCCTCCCTCGGACTTACATCCGTCACAATTGATGTCTTCCGGCTTCAGGTCCAATCCAAAATTTTGGGCATACAAGTCAGCCGTTTTTTGTCTGGCGACGTCATCGTCATTTTTAGTCGCCAAAAACGTGGGGCAGTCAGAACAGACAAGGCCGCAATGGGCAATCATTTTTGACATCGATCGTTTCTCCTTTTCTGTGTCGTTTAATGATGTTCTAAGATCCGAAAGAGTCCCGGGGAACATGCCCCATGAATACGTTCGAAACGGCTATACTTTTTGATAAGTATCTAAGACCCCGTGCCTAAGGGCAAGCTTTGCAAACATTTGAGAAAGCCCGACTCCCAGAGTAAAGACAGCACTGGTGCCGAGATTTTCGTCCGCTGTTTTGTCAAAAAAAACATGCAGGCTCGATTCGAGACCGTCTTCCGGTAACCAGTAACATACCATGATCGGAACTTTTGGGAGAGGGTGCAGCACAACGGATATATCTGATTTGAATTGTTTTTCCACCTGTTTTCCGCTGAAAATATGGACCATGTCGTCAAAAAAGTCGGTATAGGTATCGGCGACACGTTTCATGGGTTCTTCACATCTTTTCTGAAAAAGAGGATACCCTTCCTTGCCGTCTTTTAACTCTCTGAAGGAAACCCAGTTCCCCGACAGCGGTACCCCTTTACCATAAAGCACGTAGGTGAGAAACGGGGTGGCCACCCAAAGGTTGATATGGATATCCGTGTAAAGATGTCCGTTTGAATCGACGCTGAAATTCTTTCCTAACACCTTTAGTGTCAGTTTATCATTCGATACCCGGCCTCTTGTTCTTTGAGCAGCCTCATCAAGGTCAAGATTGGAAATCTTCGCCTTCAAATTTTTCATGTATTCTTCTTGAATTTCTTCAACGGTATGTTCCTTTTTGCGTTCCCCCGAAAACCGTTCGATGGTTTCCCGATCCAGTTTCGGACATTCCTCGAGCTTGCTTTGACCTCTGAAAACCGCTCCGGCAAAAGCCAGACATGTCTTTTGACCGCACTCCCGGCAATTCGATCTGTCGAGCAGTTGAAAAATTTCCATGGCGTTCTTTGGTTGCGGCATTTATTTTCTCCCTTATCATTTTCATTTAGTAGAGCCCTCGGGGTGTTTTTCTAAAACGTCGCTAATCTTTGTATCGTTGATTCGGTATCAAATGTTGCATTTTTAGATATATCGATAGACAATTAAGGTCAAGCCTGCATAATCATAAAGCAAATCGAAGCAAGGCCGATGATATTTTCAAAGCATCAAAAGATCCCATCGAACTGGAAAAAATATTTTCATATATGTCAGAGACGGGATTGTATTCGGTGGAGATCACTGGCAAGTGAAGGCATCGGAAACTTTGGAGAAAGGTTACGGTGCCTGCTGGAATAAGAACTTGCTTATGATAGCTCTGTTGCGTTATTAAAAAATTCCATATGATAATAGGATAACCAAATGATTATAAAAAAGAAAAAAGTGTTCATTGTGTATTTTTCGCCGGCAGGGTCCACCCGGCATGTTGCAGAGGTTGTCGAGAAACAGTTTTTGGCGTTGGGTGCCGAGGTGTCCTCATTCGATCTGGCTGAATGCA
>CAXMTB010000092.1:0-10136 GCA_964195835.1 uncultured Nitrospinaceae bacterium
TTTATTGCTAATGACTCTAATTTCGCACCCGATTATCACTTAAAAAACCTTTAAAGTAGCGGGCCGAAACAAATTTTTTAAAAAATTATGGTTGGCCTGCACATTACAGATAAAACAATTTAGAATAATATGTTTAATAATGTCAAACCCTAATCCAAACAAGCCGCTTATAGCCAAGCGGACTTGTCCGCCCGTGTCGTGTGGCGGAAATCCCAATTTAACGAGAAACCAAATTCCATTATTCCATGCCGGGATATCAACAGATTCCCATTATTCTTGTTTGCTTGAAAATAGCTCATTGGTGCTTAAATTGAGAAAATGAATAAATCGGCAATCAAACATAAGAGGTTACAAGGAATATCATTACTTCTTTCAATCATTTGTGTTTTATTTTTCCAAAACGATGTTGCGGCGGATTCATATCTGCGGTGTCAAGGCCGCCTTGTATCCATAGGAGACACCAAAGAAGAGGTGTTGGACAAGTGTGATCACCCGGATAAACGAGATCAATGGGAAGAGGATCATAACAGTACTATTTCGCAAATATATGATTACAAAACCGAACGATATATAGCCCCCAAACGAATCGAACAGCCGATCCGGATGGAGCGCTGGACTTATAATATGGGTACCAACAAATTTATACGATATCTGAACTTCCAAAATGGCGAACTGATCAAAATTGAAACCGGCGAGAGGGGCAGAGATTGATTTCGGCAATTATATCTTAAAAAATCTTAATTAATTCTACCACATATAACACGAAAAACATCAAACAAAGGGAATAGTAAAAATGATCACAACACTCGTTCAAATTAAACTTTCGGAAACTTTGCCTCTGGATAAAGCTCAAGATATTTTTGCAAGCACAGCACCAAAATATATTGAAATTCAGGGACTTATTCGCAAGTATTACCTCCTTTCAGAGGATGGAGAGACAGCAGGGGGAGTATATCTGTGGGAATCGCGAAAAGCCGCAGAAACGCTTTACACAGATGAATGGAAAAAATTTATTCTTCAAAAGTATGGATCGGAACCGTCCGTAACATATTTCAATAGCCCGGTTATAGTGGATAATTTACTTGGCGAAATCATCAAGGACGGTAAAAAGTAGTTGAAACCATTGCTGCTTTTACCTCAATTGAGGCCTTATTGGCCCGAATCATTATTGTCTCGTATTAAAGCATGAAAAACGGAGGAAAACCACGTGCATCAGCCAAATAATCCCATGGAAATATTCAAGTTGCTCGAAAAATCAAATTGCAGGGAATGTAACGAAAAAACATGCCTGGCTTTTTCTGTCGCAGTGTTTAAAGGTCAAAAACAGCTCGATGAATGCCCTCGTCTGGAAAGCGATATAATTGAGCGGTTTGGCGGCAAAATCGATAAAAAGACGACTCCTGAACAGGAAGTGGACGAATCCGTGGAGCTGTTGAAAAGAAAAATTGCCACAATAGATCTGGCTACATCCGCGCAAAGATTAGGAGCAAGCTTTTCTAACAATAAATTAACGATCAAGACCCTCGGCAAGGACTTTAGTCTTGATTCAAAAGGGAACGTTACCACCGACATCCATGTCCATTCATGGATACTGGTTCCCGTACTCAACTATATCATAGATGGTGCGAAAACCCCTGTTTCAGGAAAATGGGTTCCACTCAGGGAGTTGGAAGGCGGGAAGACATGGTCTCGGCTTTTTGGACAAAGATGTGAAAAACCCTTAAAGAAAGTCGCTGATACTTATACGGATCTTTTTGAGGACATGATTCATCTTTTCAACGGAAAACCGGCGGAAAATCATTACGATTCTGATATCTCACTTGTCTTGCATCCTTTGCCAAAAGTGCCGATCCTGATTTGCTATTGGAAACCGGAAGACGGACTAGAATCCAGTCTCAACATATTTTTTGATTCAACAGCGGAAGACAACCTCAATATTGAATCCATTTATGCCCTTGCCGTCGGGCTTGTAAGAATGTTTGAAAAGATCGCTTTAAGACACGGGATTCAATAGACATTATCAATTTAAACCTTCGGGGTTCATAAAAACATACCCACCCTTCACGGATAGTCCTTTTTTTCCTCCTAAACTTGCCCAAATCCGTCAAAATCAGTCAAAATATTGTCAGATTATGGCCATATAATTTTGGTTCGTGATTCTTTTTTCTGTCTAACCAATTGAAGTCTATACTTATTTCTGTTTTTTTAATTGATATCTTAAATCTTGTATGTTTTTTGCATATGATAACCAAAACCCAAAGGAGGATCATATGGAAAAACAAAGTATAAGGGAAAACCGGTTTGATATTGACATTGGTTACATCACAAAGAGTCCTTGCAGAGAATGCCCCATCAAAAGCAGTCTCCCCGAGTGTTCGAGTCGCTGTGAGACGTTAACTCAATTACAGGAACTTTTGATTGGCAGCATATCGTGCTCAAAAAGTTTTTCGAATCGTGAAGAATATTCCATATAACGCGGTGGTTTCAGCTCAAACAGTCCTCTGACTGAGACATCCACACATCATACCCCCAAATAGCGCTGCCTTAATTCGGGTTCGGCGGCAAATGCGGCCGTGTCTCCGGACCAAACAAAACGTCCCTTTTCCATAATGTAATGCCGATCGGCAATGCGCATCAAGGCTTCCAGATTTCTGTCAATGATGAATATCGCCTGGCCGGTTTCTTTAAGCTGTTCAATACAGTTCCAGATTTCCGCGCAGACCATCGGCGCCAGTCCCTCGGTAGCATCATCAAAAATGAGCAGTTTGCCATTGGTCATCAATGCCCGGCCGATGGCCAGCATCTGCTGCTCTCCGCCGGAAAGGGTTTTGCCATACGACTGTTTCCTTTCAGCCAGTTTGGGAAACATCTCAAACACCCTGTCAAGGGTTAACTGGTGCTGCCTAAAGGTAAGGAATTTAAGACAAAGTAGATTACAACCTGAATCTTGCATATGAAAGCCTCCGACTCGTGCAAAATTCAGATATAAATTTCGCGATTATCCCGGTTGCTCCAACTTCCGTTAAATCAATCTTAATTCATTCAAAAACAGGGCATCTCTATAACGATCTTGACTTATAGGGATGTCCTCAGTAATATTTATTTTATATTTTCCTTATAAATCATATCTTTATTTAGTTTATTCCGAATTCTGACAACATTTCTTTAAAACATGATTGATGACACACGTTTGGTTTTAATCGAAAGAAATAACAATGAATGACAATTCCTATCGTTACCGACAACCGGCAGAGATTCTGCAAAACCTGATCCGTTTTGATACGACCAACCCTCCTGGAAAAGAGGCGGAATGTATCGATTACATAAATCGTTTGATCCAATCTGCCGGCATCGATACCAGGATACTGTACCAGGACCCGGCGCGACCCAACCTGATTTGTCGCATTAAAGGAAATGGCAACGCACCACCGCTGCTATTATACGGACATGTGGATGTGGTGACCACTGCCGATCAGGTCTGGCAATACCCGCCATTTGAAGGAAGAATCGTTGACGGGTTTTTATGGGGCCGCGGTGCATTGGATATGAAGGGCGCCGTTGCGATGATGCTTTGTGCCTTTCTTCGTGCGAAACATGAAAATATCTATCTTGCAGGTGATGTTGTTTTGTGCATTATGAGCGATGAGGAAGCCGGAGGAGACTTCGGCGCTAAATTTCTGGTGGAAAATCACACGGATTATTTTAAAGGGATTCGATATGCAATCAGTGAATTTGGCGGTTTTTCACTTTATTTCAAGGGAAATAAGTTTTTTCCAATAGAAGTCAACCAGAAGCAGGTTTGCATAATTAAGGCCACCGTCCGAAGCCGGTCCGGGCACGGCGCCTTGGTCATGAAAGACGGAGCAATGGCAAAGCTTGCAAGAATGCTGAATCAGCTTGATAAAAAATATTTGCCCGTACATATTACACCTGTTGTCCATACATTGGTTGAACAAATGGCCGCTACTTTACCGTTCCCCGGCAAGATGGTGATGCGGCAATTGCTGAATCCTTTGTTCACAGACTGGGTCTTAAAACTGCTTGGGGAAAAGGGAAGAAATTTTATCCCCATGTTTCGCAACACGGTAAATGCCACCATTGTGCGGGGAGGAGATAAAGTCAATGTGCTGCCAAGTGAAATTGAGGTTATGCTGGATGGTCGTCTACTGCCCGGCTGTGTACCGGAAAACATAATAGGAGAAATAAAAGAAATTATCGATGACGATGTCGAACTTGAAGTCATCCGCTATGATCCCGGCCCCTTTGAACCGGATATGGGATTGTTTGATACATTGGCGACTGTCTTGCGCACCCTGGATCCGGATGGCATCCCCATTCCGTATCTACTTAGCGCATCGTCCGATGCACGGTTTTTTTCAAAAATCGGCATTCAGACATATGGTTTTATACCCATGCAATTGCCGGAAAGTTTAGACTTTACCAGATTGATACATGCCGCAGATGAGCGCATTCCGGTTGAAGCGCTAACTTTTGGCAGTGAGGCAATATATCAATTACTTCAATGTTTTCATGAATGAGAACCAAAAAGGTTTAACACCACCTCCAGATTCTCAGGAGATACTATCCAATAATGAGGATTGCATTGAGTGGATCAAATCGATATATCCGGATAGAATAAACGGTGTGGCCCTGGTTATCCATGGGCTTAATTTGCGGCCCGACAAAATGGAATCCATTATTGCCCTGCTCACCCATTCTTGCATTGATGTTTTGAATTTATCGTTGCACGGGCATGGAAAAAATTATACTCAAAAGGCGAACGTCGATGGCAGTGAAGCCCGGATGGAAACCTTTAAAACGGTTTCGTATGAATATTGGATCAAAGAAACACATCGGGCCTATGGTCTTGCCGGGAACAGGAGTCGTAAAAAACAAGTTCCCTTGTTCCTGATCGGTTTTTCACTGGGCGGGCTCATGGGTGCTACTCTGTTTGCTTCATATCCGGATGTTTATTTTAACCGGATGGTCCTTTTGGCACCGGCACTACATATTTATACAATTAATTATTTAGTAAAATTACTCTCCCCGTTTCCGAGACTGGTTATCCCGAGTTTTTTTATAAAGTCGTATTGCTCCAATAGGGGAACACCCGTGGCAGGGTATAATGCTCTGTTTGAAGCCATCGAACATTTTAATAAAAACATGGCCTCTAAGTTAAACGTGCCAACCCTCATCTTTATAGACACGCGAGATGAATTGGTTTCGTATCGAAGATTAAAGCGCATCATAAAAAATGGGGGACTGCATCAATGGAGACTGCACCCGGTAAAAAAGACAACGGGTGCAAAAGAAAAAATGCATCATCTGATCATTGATGAATCATCGATTGGAAAAGATGCATGGAATGAGATGAGAGGACTTATCATTCACCATCTATTGCATTAAATTATTATGTTATTAAAATCGATTTGGATTCAAATAATTTTTGGCGTGCTTTTGGTAGCAGTGTTAACAGGCTGTGAATCGATACGATATTATAAACAACTGATATCCGGTCAAATCGCTATTCTCAAGAAAAAGCAGCCGATCCATGAGCTTCTCGACAACCCCGATACCTCTAAAAAGCTTAAAGAAAAGCTCAAACTGGTCCAGGACATCCGGACGTTTGCAAAGGATGAACTTTTTCTGCCGGTTAAGGATCAGTATCTTAGTTTCGTAGAACTGGAACGACCCTTTGCCGGCTGGAATATGTGGGCTACACCGGAGTTCTCTTTTGCGCCTAAAACCTGGTGCTATCCGATTATCGGTTGTGCGGTATACCGAGGCTATTTTTCAAAAAAAGATGCTTTCGATTATGGTCATCAACTGGAGACGCAGGGATATGATGTCTACATCGGGGGGGTTGCAGCATATTCAACATTGGGTTGGCTTAATGACCCGGTTTTCAGCACCTTCATTTATCGCAGTGATATTAAACTGGCGGCGCTGATCTTTCACGAACTGTCCCATCATATTCTCTATGTAGCGGACGATACCACCTTTAATGAAAGTTTTGCAATCGCCGTTGAGCAGGAAAGTCTGCGGCGTTGGCTGGCAACAAAAGATAATCTGAAAGCCTCTGAAGATTACAAAATGAATTACCGGCGCCGGCGGCAATTTATCGAGCTGGTGATGAAATATCGTAAAGAGCTTGAAACGTTGTATGCCAAAGATTTAACCACACCGGAAAAACGACATGTCAAGGCAGCCGTATTTGAAAAGTTAAAGGATGAATACCGGTTGTTGAAACAGCGATGGGGCGGGTATTCAGGTTATGATTTGTGGATGTATCGAAAGATGAATAATGCAAAATTGATATCCGTGTCCACCTATCATGATTTTGTACCGGCATTTTTAGAGCTTCTTAAAGACTGCAATTATGACCTCAACGTATTTTACAAAAAATGCCAAAATCTATCCGAAAAATCAAAAGAAGAAAGACTTGTCTATCTTGAAAAATACCACCTGAATCCTTGATCCCTTGTGAATCCTTGGACCCTCTTCTCCAACTAAATTGGAGAAGAACCAAATAATCTACCCATGGAGGTGAATCATGAAAAATTCTTTGCAACCTGGTTTAACCTATACATTTACATTCGAGGTCCCGGAAAACAAAACCGTACCCCATCTTTTTCCTGAATCTCCCGAGTTTCAAGCCATGCCGAATGTTTTAGCCACCGGGTTTATGGTGGGCTTGTTTGAATGGACATGTATCCAGGCCATCAATCCTCATATAGACTGGCCCCGTGAGCAAACCGTCGGCATTGGTGTAAAATTAAATCATATCGCTGCAACCCCCCCTGGCCTGACTGTGACAGTAAATGTTAAATTAGAAGAAGTGGAAGGCCGGAAACTTGTCTTTTCAATTGTAGCCAATGACGGCATCGATAAGATCTCTGAAGGAACCCACGACAGGTTCATCATCGATGCTGCTAAATTCAATTCCAAGATGGCTGCCAAGATCAACGCGAAATGAAGAATCCGACTTGAGCGATAGACTTAAACTTCATTTTTATAAAGCAAAGAGAATTTCTTTTTCGGTGATAAAGGGGCTGGTGGAACGCTGAAGTGTTTTAGGGTTCAATCGTTATGGGTGTGCCGACGTCTACAGATGCCCAAATCTCATCCATCTCGGTATTTGTAACCGCAATACACCCGTCCGTCCAGTTAACGTACCGATGGATACGGCCGAAATTTTTAGCGCCGTTTTTCTGACCATGTATCATGATATCCCCACCCGGAGCAATGCCCATTTCTTTGGCTCTTTTGATGTCCTGATCGTTTGGATAGGATATGTGTATGGATTTGTAGAAATCACTATCGGTATTTTTATAATCAAGTATGTATGTTCCTTCCGGCGTCCGTTCATCGCCTGATCGTCTTTTGGGTCCTTTTGAATTTGCACCAAATGCGACCCGATATATCTTGAAGGACTTTTTGTTTTTCATAAGGTACATCCGTTTCTCATGTTTTTTCACCAAAACAGAATCTGCCCTGGGAAGGTCTCCGGCAATGGCCAGACAGGGTAGAAGTATTATAAATATAATGATCCTATTTATCATTGGGCAGTCATTACACAGTATTTATCGAAATTTGATTGAATAAAAACTTGCCAACCGACAATTTTTAGGATTGTATTCAAACACAATAGTGGAAAGCTTGAGTTATAATTTTTTTCCGATCTCAAATGCTTTTCCAATACATTCACCGATACCGTGATACTTTTGAGCTTCAGGGCTAAAAACAATGGGCCGAATTTTTTCAATATCCGGTTTGCCCGCATCCGTCAACATCTCATCTTCAATCTTAACATCCATAATTTCGCCAACAAAATGGGTGTGCAAACCGATTTCATAATGATGAATCACCTTACATTCCAAGACCATTGGAAACTCTTTTACATACGGTGCGTCAACATAATCTGATTTGACGGGTGTCAGACCGGATTTCTTGAATTTATCCACGTTTTTACCGGATGCCATGCCAAAATAATCGGTTTCCTTCACGTATTTTTCAGACGGTACATTGACGGTATACGCCTGTCTCTCCATTATATTCCCATAGGTGTAGGTAGCCTTTCGAAGAGAAATGGTTACACAGGGGGGTTGTGAGCAGCAAATACCACCCCAGGCAATGGTCATAATGTTGGGGTTTCCCGCCGTGTCAAAAGAACCCACACACCATGCCGGTGTGGGAAAAATTAGCGTTTTTGCACCAAATGATTTCTTCATGGTGACCCTCCTTTGGTTTTTTATTTCCAGAGATTTTGAAGCAGCATCAGATAAATCCCTCTTAAGGCTGACTCTAATTATCATGTAAATAGCATAAAGGGCAAGCTCAAGATGAACTAAAAGCAGGGCAAACGCATTTAATTTCGGTGCAGCGAAGCGACGGCGTGTTTCTCTTGGAAAGAGATATACGCTGTCGTGGATCTTTCTCACTGTATCGGGATTCAAATGCGTTTACCTTGGTTCTTTACTCGAATTGTATTGACACGCTTAGATTGTTTTTCTATATTTTCAGAGAAAAGCCCTTAATTTTAAACACAAAACAACCCATGATTATCAACGGATAGGAAAATAAAAAAAGTCATGAAAGCTTATCAACTTACAATACCGGTAGAAAACAAACCCGGCGTCCTCGCTCAAATAACGTCAATTCTTGCACGAAAAGATATTAATATTCGATCAGCCACAATATCTTCTTTCGGCGATTCGGGATTCATCAACCTTATTGTAAACAATCCCAAACAGGGCCAAAAAGCGCTCACCAAAGAAGGCATTCCGGTGGAACTGAAAGAAATTATTGCTGTACTGATCGAGGATCGTCCGGGTGGGCTTGATAAGCTTTTACAGACCCTTTCAACCGAAAATATCAATATTGAAAATGGCTATGGTTTTGTTATAGAAAGTCGGAAAAATGCAGTCTTTGTTATAGATGTTAACGATATAGAGCGGGCCAAGGATTTGATTGAAGCATCGGGTTTTAAAACGCTCACCCCCCAGCAGCTTTCCGATATCGAGCCGTTTCATTATGTGGGATATTAAACTTCAGTGAAAACCCACACAAGTAACCCCCCCGGCGGCGGGTAAACCCGCCGTCGGACTGACATTCCTATCCCCCGCAGCCCCATTGAAACGGATTTTTAGCGTTGCCAAAACAACAGAGGAAAATTTCATTTTTATTAAATGGGAGGTCGGGGAGTTTCGTTTGTAAAAACTTATTTATCAGCCTCCGGCTCGTCATTATTCAATCGGCTGAAGGACAAGGGCTGTTCGATTGGGAATGTATAGGCTGAGCACATTCCGGTTCTGCTGTTTCAAAGGATCATTAAGCGTCAGGTGACATTGGTCCGGAATCAATCGGGAATGGCCGCCGTATTCAGTTGCATCGCTGTTGAAGACCATCTGATATTTGCCGGGTATCGCGTCAAAGCAATAGTCGGTATACGAACAGGCAGGATGAAAATTAAATACAAATACAAGTCCTGCCCGTCTAAAAATGATCACCTTGTCATCCGAATGCTCAAAAAGAAGATGCGGTCCTGAAGATTCGAGGAGTTTGAAACGCTTGGCCAATAAAATCATATCCCTGTCGAAATTGGCAAGAAAACGATATTTAAGAGTGTCATCATCCACCAAGTGCCACTGACGTCGTGCATATTTGAAAGACCAGTTATTTCCTTCCCGGGGAAAATCGATCCATTCAGGATGCCCGAATTCATTTCCCATAAAGTTGAGATAGCCGTTGCCTGCTGTGGATAGGGTGATCAAGCGGATGAGTTTATGAAACGCCAGCCCTCTGTCTACTTTGAGGTTTTCACACCCTATATGCATTGCGTCATACATGTCTGAACCGATCATCCGGAAGATAAGCGTCTTATCGCCAACCAGAGCCTGATCGTGGGATTCGGCATAACTGATGGTCTTTTCATCCCATCTTCGGTTGTTCAACTCATGCCACAAATGTCCCATATGCCATTTTTCATCCGGTATATCCTTAACAAGACGTATCCAGTTGTCGGAAATTCCCATGGCAAAACGATAATCAACTCCGATGCCGCCGGACCAAAGAGGAACGGCCAGACCGGGCATTCCGCTGATATCCTCCGCAATGGTAACGGCATCGGGTCGAAT
>CAXMTB010000092.1:10146-12550 GCA_964195835.1 uncultured Nitrospinaceae bacterium
CAAGGGAAAGATACGTTAGGGCATCCTCGTCCACACTGGCATCAAAATAGTCATCGTACGAAGTGAATGCTTTAGACAATCCGTGATGCAGGTAGAGCATGCTGGTTACACCGTCAAAACGGAAACCGTCAACGCGGTATTCATCCAGCCAGAAACGGCAGTTGGAAAGCAAAAAATGGAGTACCTGGTACTTATTATAGTCGAAGCATCTGGAATCCCAGGCTTCATGAATGCCCCGAGGCCCCTCGTGAAAATACTGATATCTTGTGCCGTCGAATCTGCTCAGTCCCTCCACCTCGTTTGAGACGCCATGGGAATGAATCAGGTCCATAATTACGCGAAGACCCAAAGCATGGGCCGTGTCCACAAGCTCTTTGAATGCCTCGGGGAGTCCAAACCTTGATGAAGCGGCAAAAAAACTGGAAACCTGGTAGCCAAAGGAACCGTAATACGGATGCTCCTGAATCGCCATCAGTTGGAGCGTGTTGTAGCCGGCAGCAACGATGCGCGGCAGGGTCCTCAGGGTAAATTCTCGAAAAGAGCTGACCTTCTCGTTTTCCTGGGCCATGCCCACGTGGGCTTCATAAACCAAAAGCGCGTCTTTCGAAGGTTGAAAATCCGTGCATTTCCATGTGTAAGGTTCTGAAGGGAGCCAGACCTGGGCATTGAAAATCAGTGTGTCGGGATCTTGAACCACCCGCCGTGAATAAGCGGGAAGCCGGTCTCCTTGTCCTCCGGGCCAGTGGATCCGAAGCCGGTATAAATCCTCATGCCCCATTGCATCAGCGGGCAAACGGATTTCCCACACCCCTTCCCTGTTGATTCGTTCAAGAGCAAACCTTTTCTTCTCCTGCCAATTCGTCATATCTCCAATCAGATATATTGCATCGGCATTGGGCGCCCATTCCCGAAAAATCCATTCATTGCGGCAAAAATGAAGACCGAAGTATTCGTGACCTGAAGCAAAATCAGCCAGGCTGATCTTATCACCGGTGAGCATCTTTTCCGTTTTAGCAATTCGGGTGAAGCGCCGTTTGAGATCTCTTTCATACGGCTTAAGATAGGGGTCACTCTCCAGAAGAAGTTTTATGAGGTCATGGGTCATTAGTACCTTAATTGTGAATTTTGTGTTTTTAACGATATCACAAATCTTCCCTCCGGGCCTTAGGCCCTATGGGCCGGAGGCAATCATCACTTGTTACTCGTCACTAATTTTAGGGTTAAAATTCTTCATAAGAAGCGTGGGGTAATCAGCGGACGCCGTAACATTTTTTCGTAAAGTTCAATGTATTGTTGAGCTGTAACGTCATGATTGAAGGTAGCGATACTTTCAGTCATGATACGCTCGATTTGTCGCGCTTTGGTTTTTGCCGGGAGTTTATAAAATTTCATGGCTTCTTGAATCGCCCAAAACAGGCCGCCGCTATCATAGCTATCAAAGATGAAGCCGTTGCCTAAATTTTTTTTCACATCTAACTGAACAACCGTATCGTGAAGCCCCCCTGTATCATGAACCACCGGCAATGCACCATAAATGGCGCCGATCATTTGCGGCAGCCCACAGGGCTCAAAAAGGGAGGGCATCAGCACAAAATCAGAAGCACCGTAGGATAGATGTTCCAACCACTCGTTAAAATCGCATATGGCCACTTGCTTATGTATCTGATGGAAATTAACAATGTCTTTAAAGTGTTTCTGATACTCACCGTTGGCCACAAAGAGAAATTGAATATTCTCTTTCCAGTACATAGAGACTACCCGGTAGAGAATTTCCGAAAGCAATTGGCATCCTTTTTGCCTGTTGTCCAGTCTCGAAGGCCAAAAAAAGATCGGAGCCTTGTCGTCCTCGATTAGGCCGAATTCTCTCTGCAGATAGCGTTTGTTTTCCTTCTTACCTTCCGGATGATCCTTGGCGCCGTACTGACGGTAAAGGTCCTTATCTTTTTCGGGATCAAAGCTGGGATCCGGCGCATTGAGGATACCAACGGCGCATCCGGCATGCCATTTGTTGGTGAGTTCTTCTCTCAACGGCGGCTCAATAAAATCATGTCGCCCCTCAATGATCTCCATGAGAAAAGTCGGGCTAACCGTATTTACAAAATGCGCGCCAAAGACGCCGCTGACCAGAAAATCCACTGGATTAAAGTCTCGGGCATTTTCGTATTCGTCGGCATAATTCACATAATACAGATGCCGCCAGAAGTACGCCGCATCGATCCCACGATCCTCGATAGAGGAAAGATGCGTTCTTACAGTATGGATATTGTGAATGGTGAAGAGACACGGAATGCCCCCCTCTCTGGACAAAGCCGGGATCAGGCCGGTCATCCAGTCGTTGCAGTGTATCAGATCCGGCTGAACGCGGGGAATGATATTATTGATAACTTCCCTTTGAAATGCCAGT
>CAXMTB010000093.1:0-11988 GCA_964195835.1 uncultured Nitrospinaceae bacterium
TCGATGCTCTGCATCGGGGTTAATAAGGTAAAAATTCATTTTGATACCTCGCAGCTCTGCTGCGGGGTAGTTCATTCATACCTGAAGCGGTAATGTTTTCAAAAAACTATAGTGTTAGCCTTTTTTATTTTTTTGGATCACGGCATGTCCGCCGAATTCCCGCCGAAGGGCCGCTATAACTCGGTCCGAAAAAGGATTATCCTGCCGGGAGCGAAAACGCCGCAACAGGGAAAGGGTGATGACTTGGGCCGGAACACCGGTTTCCAGAGCCTGCTGGATGGTCCATCTCCCCTCTCCGGAATCTTCCACATATCCTTTGATATCCGAAAGTTTTTCATCTTTTCTAAAGGCATCTTCGGCAAGTTCCAGCAGCCATGAGCGAACAACGCTCCCCTGATTCCATAAATGCGCAATATCGGCGTAGTTGAAAGATGTTGCATAGTCGGATGCCTCCAAGATTTCAAACCCTTCGCCATAGGCCTGCATCATCCCATATTCGATGCCGTTATGCACCATTTTAACAAAATGACCGGCACCCGTTGGCCCACAGTAAAGGTAACCTTCTTCAGGGGCCAGGGCTTTAAATATGGGTTCCAGCAGCTGGTATGTCTCTTTATCTCCGCCGATCATCAGGCAGTAACCGATCCGAAGGCCCCATATCCCTCCGCTGACCCCCACATCCATGTACCAGATATTTTTATCTTCGAGGTGTTTTGCCCTGCGGATATCGTCTTTATAATACGTATTTCCACCATCGACAACAATATCTCCCGGTGAAAGAAAACCTTCAAGCTCTTGAATATGGTCGTCCACGGCCTGTCCGGCCGGAAGCATGATCCACACAATACGCGGCTGAGAAAGTTTTTCAGCCGCCTCTGAAAGAGAATACGCGCCAATGGCGCCGTCTTTGACCAGCTGATCTGTTTTTCCTGAAGAACGATTATACGCAACCACCTCGTGGCCGCCTTTTAGAAGCCGTTTGGCCATGTTCATTCCCATTCGTCCAAGGCCGATCATCGCAAGTTTCATTTTTAGACCTCCGTATTTATTTTCCATTCAAAGACCAGTCGTAATGGAGATATTTAACTTTGACTTTATTCTTTTTAACTTCCAATTCCTTTTTTAAATTATCGTCGGCGTATTTTAAGAAAAAGCCGGTGACATCATCGTTGAAATCCTTACCGAACCAGTTAAAGATTTTACTAACATAAAGCGTTTCCCCGTCAAGATAATTGCGTTTGGTGTTGTTGATAAACACCCGTGTCGCATCATCTAACTGCCGGTCTAAAGTATTTCCGAGAAACGGTTGAGACCATAGTGGAGGACAGCTAAGCGCCGCGCAATTAATGGCAAAATGGACCCGGGGATCTTTAAACCTGGGTCGAAGAATATTGTGCTCGATGTCATCTAAAGTGATAACATCCCCGTCGATGCGACAAATCTTCTTTTTCCACGGAGTCTTTAGAATGTTTCCTATGTCTTTGATGGATTTAATCCCGGGGTATCCGCTCAGAATCAATTTGATGGTCCATGCATTATAGGCATTGATATAAAAAGCAAACTGTTCATTTCTGGAAAGACCCTTGGAATCGACATTCTCAAGAACTTTAAGGTACTGATCCAGCATTGATTCTTCCATTTTAAAGCCGCGATAATCGACGTTTCCCTGATGAACATACTTGTTTAAAAGGTTAGCATAAATGCTGTGATCCAAAGCGATATCGGACCGGCTGTTTGATATAAACCCCATGTAACCGTAAAAAATGAAAAATAAAAAAATGACGATGATGTATTGTCCTATTTTCATAATCACTCCTGAATGTTTTGCTGTTTTTTAATTTCTGTCGTTTGAATGCTTGAATCCTTACATCACCTCCAATTTAAAAAAGCGATCCATTTGCGGCGATGGTTGTGTTTTCATCGTTATCCGACACTGAACGAAACGTTATGTTCAGACAATATTTAAAATATTAACGATAACGGACAAGGTATTCAGGTGAAGGTAGATAAAAAGATCGGTTTCATCATAACTATTCAGGGGGCAGTTGTTTTCCCGCACGTGTTCAGGGGGTGCGCTTCCCCGTGTAACGATATTGGCGGAGTGACTTCGTCATTTCAATGACTTAGCAGTGGGGGAGACCGCGGCTCCCGCATGCTTTTTGCGGGAGAACGCTGAGGGGGCAGGAATGCCACCGCTGCTAAGTCATTGAAATGACCAGACACGTAGACACCGGAGTGAAGCGGGGGAGCGCACCCCCTGAACACATGTGTTTCATCAATTCATGGGGTAACGATTACCGAAACAGCGCTGTCTATTGTTGAACGTGTTTTGTTGGTGAAGAATCCGCCGAGAATCGTATTCTATCGCCGGACCACTTTGGGTTTGAAACCCTCTTTCTGTAAATCTTTGGTGACTGTTGCGGCCTCTTTTTCGGTCCAGAAGGCGCCGACCAAGAGCCTGATTTTGTTTTTGGTTGCTCTGTTTGGAAGGCTGTAAGCCGAATATCCTTTTGAAATAAGATGAGCTTTAAGTTTTTTCAATTTTTCATCACCAGAAAAAATTCCGAGTTCCACAGTAAAAGGCCGTCTCACCACAAAGGCATGGTGATACTCACGCGTTTTCAATTCTAAAACAGCCTTTTGTGCCTCTTCGGGAGTTTGATAAAAACCGACGAGCACACGATACCAGTCTCCCTTTCCGGCAATACGGGCATGAGAGATGCAGACAGAATCCCCTTTATCCCTTAGTATCATTGCTTCCCGCATGGAGTCTTCCTTGCTTTTATAAGAGCTGACTTGAATCATATAGGGATAAAATTCTTGATTTTTTGCAGGGGCATGCTGTCTGCTTTGCGGCGTTGTTTCTCCTTTATCGCTTTTTTTTTCCAGGGCCTTTTGAACCGATTGAGAAGGTTGGCCAACGCTCTTTGTTTCCGGGGCCTTTTGAACCGGTTGAGAAGGTTGGCCAACGCTTTTTTCTACTCCGCTCCGATGCATTCGTACATCTACGGCCTTCATTTTTTTAAGTTCATCCCAGGCGTGGGCCAGTTCAACCTCCAATTCTTTTCGCCGATTGGTCACAGATTCTATATCACTGGATTGTTTTCGAGTGATTTCCAGAAGCCTGTCCTTTTCTTCAACCATAGAGGAAAGTTCGGCCTGTAAATCATTAACACGTTCCACCATGAAAACATAGAGTTTTGCGGCATCTTTCTCCTTAGGAGATAGTGGCAATTTGAGATAAACTTGCAGCCAACTAAGGGCTGCAGCATAATTGATTTCCGGATTGGCCGGATGTATGTTTAGCAATGCTGCCTTCCAAACCGCGAGTTTATGATAACTTGTGGAAGGATAATGCTCGGCCACCATCGCGTATTCCTGTGCGGCTTGATGATATGCCTCTGCGTTCTCAAGGGCTGCAGCGCGGTCCATGTAATCCCGGGCTTTCAATTCAGACCCCGAGCCTTGAATTTTAGACAAACAACCGGTCATGAGGAGGCACAAAATAATAATGACTATGTTACTAATTTTCATGAGCACATCCTTACGTTTGGATTGCTAAGTTTATTGCCGGGCTTTGGAATTCCTCGGGCTCGACCGGCAGTTCAACTGTAAATGTCGAACCACGATCAATAGTACTTTCGGCATAAACCCTGCCCCCGTGGCCTTCTACAAATGCCTTGACAAGGGCTAAACCGACCCCGGTTCCTCCGCTCTTTATTCTGCCCATATTTCCGGCTTGATAGAACTTTGTAAATATTTTGGGAAGTTCCTCCTGAGAGATACCGATTCCGGAATCCTGAACTTTCACCTGTGCACCCAAAGGACAGGGGCCTACTTTCACCCTGACCATCCCGTTGTTTCTAGTATTTTTAATAGCGTTGCTGAGCAGGTTGCTCACAACGATTGAAACTTTTTTTGAATCCACCCTGACTTTAGGGGCAGGAAGGGAAGACATCTCTACAGTGATATTTTTAGATTCGGCAATGAGCTTTGCATCTTTAACAAGCGGCTCAACGAGTTGAAGAAGGTCTGTCCATACCATGTGATATTTCATCATGCCGGAGTCAATCTTCGCAAGATCAAGATATTGTCTGCTAAAGCTTGACAGTTTAATGATTCCCCGACGAATGGAGTCAAGCATCTGAATCTGTTCATCATTCAGCAAGCCGGAGCATTGATTTTTCAGGATGTCGTGCCCAGATAGCATCACCTGTAACGGGGTTTGAAGCTCGTGAGAAATCTGTTGCATCATATGCGTTCTCAATTCATTTATATCCTTAATTTTATTGCTCATGTCATTAACTGCGTTAACGAGCAATGCAATTTCATCATTGGAAGAGACTTGGACCTGCTTAAAATTACCACGTGCAATCTGCTGGGTTCCTCGTATCAGTTCGTCGATGGGTCTGGTGATGGTGCGGGTAATAATTAAAGCCGCCGAAACAGCAACCAACACCGTCCCAATAATCAATAACAATGCTATTTGTGCGGAACGGGTTGTCGTTGTCTTCATCTTCGACATTGCATTCTCGATGGACACCCGATTGATTTTGATAAGATGATCAAGGGACCTGTTCAGGGTTTCCACGGAGTCTACTTTCAAGTTGTTTCGCTCCAAATTATCTTTTGAACTTTGAAGATTTCTAACGTTCTGTAATCCGGCAACAAATGTTTCATGGGTTCGACGCATGTTTTTAATAAGGGAACGCCACGCCTCATCTGATTGCGCATGAAGCAACAAATCTAAATAACTGTCAAATCGAAGACTGCTTGCAATAAATAGAGAAAAATAGGTATCATCATGGGAAATAAGGTATTTCTGAGCATCTACGTTTTCATCGTGGAGAATATCCTGGAGTTGTTTGGCAAGATCCACCGCCTTAACATTGGCAGTAAGGGTCGTTTCGGCAGAATTCGAAACATCATTCAGCTTGAGCAGGATATAGGTGCTGGCGATGATCATAATAACGATGATGGCACCGAAACCAAGCATCATTTTTTTATAAATCGTCAGCTTCACAAATCTTGGTCCCCAAGAAATCTGCCTTTTATAACCTGAATGAGGTTATGGATTCCGGATCTTTGCAGTACCACAATCGGAATGACATCTTTCCTGAATTTTGCATAGGCTGCAAGCTTAGCAACTGCAAAATTCAGGTCTTTAATTGCCTGTTTAATAGATATCAAAAACAAATCAGACAGTCAATCTGCAAGAGTGACAAATTTTTTACAGATTCCGAAGGTTTTTGGTATAGCTTGTTTCTTTGCTGGAACCTGGATGTTCTGAAGAATGTCATAAACAACTTCGTTCATCAATCACTTCCAGTACATAAAAGGAAAAGGTTGCAAGGATATATCCCGGATTGAGGGTCCGAGACGTTAAATTATGATCTCAAATAAAAGGACAAATCCCTTTCAGATAATTTCGGTCCGATGTACTGAGCGCCGACATCTCGATCCCTGACCCACATAACCTTTGCGGATCTTCGGATTTCTGTTCGCGCCGGGTTGTCCAGATTAAATTTCAGTTCCAGCGTATCATCTGTGAAAATTTTATGCAGTCTAAAACTTGTAAACCGGAGACCACTCAGTGATAGGTCTTGAACCATGATCTCTCCTTTCTCTCCGCTTTGCTGGATAGTGTATTCACCGGGTAATCTGACGTCTTTTCTATAATGTTTTCGAAATTCGAGCGTGAACTTAAAGACTTCGCCGCACTTGCACTTGGCCTTTACCCGCTTTTGAGTCTCCTTATAATTTGTTGTGTCTATCGTTTTCGTAAAACCGCATTTGGGACAGACAATCGTTGTTTGATTGGTATCGTTTACATAAAATTTAGTCATACAATTATCCTCTTTTTTCATTAACAACCGTAACAGATAACGCCGAATCGAAATTTGTCTCAATCCGGGCTGAGTTGACTTTGGTCCGGCAATGTATATTCTTACCTCATAATGCCACAATGTATCAAGCTTTTATCAGTGCGGACAATTGGATAAAATGGATAATTGATATCCACTTGAATCCAAAAAAATACAATCGCATGGATACTTAATGCCCACTGTTTAATTTTGGTTGGATTAAACAGCTGTATTTATGATGTTACAAAAAAGTTTTTTTGTCAATTATTATAATGTTTACAGCATATTATTTCAAATATATTTTTGAGTCGTTATTGTGGCATACGATTTGCTTTTGTAGAATATCAAATCAATGCAAACACAAAAAAATAGAGGAGGTATAAAAAAATGAACCGTATTGCAAGCAAAATTCTCGTTGTTCTGACAGTATTTGCCGTCATGGGATTCGGTGTATATGCATTTGCCGATGGAGGAATGGGATACGGCATGAATCACGGTGGACGGGGTCACCAGGAATCTGGAGGGTATAATGGCGGTTATGGATGTCCCGGTTATGGGAACATGATGGGGGATCTGGGTGATGAAGAGATCCAAAAAATGGATGAGCAACGCAAGGCATTCTTTAAATCCACCGAAGATCTGAAGCAAAACATTTATCAAAAAAGACTTGCCCTTGAAAGTGAATTTGCTAAAAAGAGTCCTGATGCCAAAAATGCATCAAATCTCCAAAAAGAAATATCCGATCTCAGAGCACAAATCGATCAAAAGCGCATTGCACATTTGATTGAAATGAAAAAAATAAATCCCGGCTTAGGTGCCGGATTTATGGGACCCGGTATGATGAGCCATGGTTACAGCAGGGGATATAAGGGAAACGGCCCCATGATGGGATACGGTTCTTCATCCGGGCATCCCTGCCGGCAATAGAATTACACCCAACCTGAAAGATTCGGGTAAATCTCATTTATCGGGATGATTCCCCTTTTCAAAGGAGTCATCCCGTATATAGATTTTGTGAACGATAGCGATCTTCTATTTGTCAAGATATGAATCAACACACACATTCTGACATGTATCGTAGCTATGCTCATCATTTCCTCCCCATTTTCATTATATGCCCAGTCCATTTTTGACGCCGGCAAGTTCTCGGCGGGCCAAACCGGTAAACAGCTATCGGCACATTGGCATCCGTTGATATTTAAGCAGAATCTACACCACTTTTAACTACGATCCCACCCGGATGGGGCTCTTCGAAAAGATTAAATACAATTAATGACGCTATTTTTCTCAAAAAAGAATGACCATTTTCCGAAAACAAACATCTTTAAGTGGATCCGTCACTTCTGGGAAACAATATTAGTATTTACAACGGGCAAATCCCAAGATCAGGACGATACCATCTTGCCTGTTACCCGACAAATCGACTCCTGGCAAAGTGCCAATGAAAAGATGGCATGGGGTATTCAGGAGGATGAATTCGGTCGGATTAAAGCGCCGCCCCAAATAATAGACAAGGACCGGTTCGACGGATTTGTAAATGTAATCTTATCATACGGGTTTGGGGATGACGGTCACGGCAATGCCGATTCGGTTCTCTCAGGCAAAGTGGCTTGGGAATATGCCTGTAAGCACAGAAAGGGTAAAACATGGCAGTGCGAGTACATTCACTTTGACAGACCCGATCATATCCGGTTGCGCCCGAACGCACCTGTCAGACCCAAAGGTTTTTACTTTTCAAAGATTCAGACCGGTGAAAGATACCAAAATTTAAAGGTGTCTCAGCTATTAACGAGACTATATAAAGATACCTGCTTTGGGTCGGAAGGGATTCAGTTTCTATGCATCACCCACACCCATTTTCAAAATTTGATGAACAACAGGAAAATTCCTTTCATGGCATTTGGGGATTATGACATAGCACCGCATGGTTTCAGTGATTTCTATGATTCTTTGCAAATGTTTTGCAGCCAGGGTATTTTAGGGCTGGGTATCGGGAATATCGATTATAATTATCCTTTTTTTGGAATTCCAACGCTTCGGTTCTAACATAATTATTTCACAACGGTTCAATGCCGGTTGACATAGGTTGTTTTGTATCTATTTTTAAGTTAATATCTTTAATGGTTTCAAAAATAAGTCAACATTCAACAAAGGAGGAGAGGGTATGGACAAGCAACTTTCAGAAATCATTGATTTGGCGATCCAAAGAGAAGAGGAGGCCTACGACTTTTATATGGATATCTTCAACAAACTGGAAGATCCGACCATTAAAGATACGGTGGAGTTCATCGCCAAAGAAGAAAAGAAACATAAAGCATTCCTTGTGAATTACCGTGAAGGAGAATACGGTCCGGATGCGTTGAGGATGACCGACGTTGTGGAGTACAAAATATCGGAATATCTTGAAGAACCCGAAATCACAAAAGAAACAAAAAGAGAAGATGTCTATCTGATTGCCTCTCACAGGGAATCAAGATCGAACCAGTTTTATACGGAACTGGCCAACATGCATAGCGACAGCAATCTTAAAGAAATGTTGCTGAAAATGGCCAATGAAGAGTTGAAACACAAGGAAAAAATGGAGTATCTCTACGCCAATACGGCCTTCCCACAGACGGCCGGTGGATGATACTTCATATAAGCGAACTCCTGTCCCAAGTCTGGTGAAAAGCGTTTTAAAGGAGGTCCAAAATGAAAGAAAAACGAAACTTACATCTCAAAGTTCAGGAAATGTGTGACTGTTATGCCACCGGCGATCCGCTTAAAGAGATGTCCATCATTAAAAACGATGAAGATAAAGAGGAAGCCGCCCTAAAATGGCTGGCCCTTGCAGCCCTGCACGGCGTCAACAACAATGCCGAAGAAATCACCATCGCCCGTTCTTCGGAAGGAAACATGCGCGTCGTCGCCGAGTACCGTGAATCCGAACTGCCTTCTCCGGGATCGGAAGTGGGGGGAAAGATTGTGGATGCGCTTAGAGAAATTACCCATATCGAAGAAGATAAAGGGAAAACACCGCTTTCCTTGGGTATTCGAAACGACAGTGTAGACCTTATAATAAAGTTCAAAGCGAAAAAGGGCAAAGAAAAGATTACCATTAAATTCCCGGAATAATTCCATTGTTTTTCTTTGCTCTTTACCATCGGAAAAACGAGGGGAGCCTTTGATATAAAGGCTCCCCTCCATTAGTGCGTTCAAGAAAAAAATGCCCCGCTTACCGGATGAATACCTTCATTTGACACAATATGTCGATCCCATTGGAACTTGAACGTTTTTATTTTCTGTGCTGTTTCACATCACATCAGGCGTTCCATTCTTTAATATTATCTATCGTTTTAGCAATCGGTCAATTATCCCTTTTTTGGATGGCGCCGGTTCCGGGAGCCCCAAATGCCGACAGATGGCTGCTTCTAGTTTATCTTTTTCAACATCAGATCCTTCGACAATGATTTCATCCCCAACCATAATTGCAGGCGCAACCGGCAAATCCAGCTCAAAATACGCGTCGGTCATGTAGTCTTCCTTGGATTTGGCCGTAATATCGATTTCAATATCGTATTTATTCCCCAGCCTGGGAATCATTTTTTTAAAATGCTTTCACGGTTTGCCGTTGGGCAAATTAAAAAAGAATCGAACGTTCAGCATTGTTTTCTCCTTGTGTTGGTTATTCAAGAATCCGATGTTGACGTTTTATTGATTTCCGCCATTCGGACAAGAAACTTATCGGGCGGCAGAAAATCCACCAGACGTAGGTCCCGTCGCTCCTTACCCGATGGATCTATAAAAACAACGCTGGGAACGCCTTTGATCTCAAAGTGCTTCACCAGCCGTTCATGTAATGGATTTCCCTTACGGGTGAGATCCACCTTAACCATGATCACATCCGATTTTGACAAGTGGACGATGTCAGGATGATGAAAGGTGACTTCGTCCAACTCGCGGCAAGGAGCACACCAGGCCGCTGAAAAATCGATGATCACCGGCTTGTGATGTCTAACTGCATCAGCAATTAACTGGTCAGAGTAAGGTTGCCAGTTTACACCGGGGCCGGTCATCGCCAGCGATCCGATAAGATACGTCGCCGTCACCAGTCCGGCAATGCCGGCAGCTGTTTTCAACCAGTTAAAGGCACGAAAGACAGCTCGCGTGCCATCGATCCACCCTAAATGCAAGCCCGCCCCCAGGGCTACGCCGGCCAAAACAATGTCGCCCGCTGTTTTGGTCAAGACCGGACAAATAAAATAAGCTGCCATGCCGACCAGAACCCAGCCCATGAGCTTTCGAACCCACAGCATCCACTCGCCGGATCGTGGGAGTTTCTCGATCTGCCCTGAAAATATGGCCAGAAAAAATAGGGGCAGTCCCAGTCCTAAGCTGAGGGTAAAAAAGATCAAAAAGCCAAAGAACGGGTTCCCCATTCCAGCAACCCAGGTGAGCAATCCCAATACAAAAGGACCAATGCAGGGGGCTGCCACGACCCCTAAGGTAATCCCCATAAAAAGGCTGCCGAAATAGCCTGCATACGACTTAGAGGCAGCCTGTGTCAGCCAGTACGGCATTCTGAGTTCCCAGAAGCCGAACAGACTGGCGGCAAATGCCAGCAGAATAATGGCCACCGATCCCAGTACAAACGGGTTCTGCAGCATGGCGCCCATGAGGCCGCCGGTTAGTGCCGCCGCCACGCCGAGGCTTGAATTGGTCAAGGCCAGTCCACCAATGTAACACAAACCATGGACCGGCAAAGGACCTTTATTACTCGTGCTTTGACCGCCAAAATAAGAGACGGTAATGGGAATCAGGGGGTAGATACAAGGGGTCAAATTCAGAGCCATGCCGCCGAAAAAAATTCCCAAAAGGGTCCATATGATGCCCCAACCGGTAAGAGCGCCGTATTTATGAGGCCGGTTGACAGGGTGTGACGGTTCGGGGGCTGATATCTCAATGGGCAGACCTTTTGCCTTCCAGTCAGGATACCCGTATGGTTCACGAAACACGTTCTTATATCCGAGCTTAACAGCCACCCGGGCCGCCGAGCCACTGCGGGCTCATGTCAGGCCGGCTCAGTAAAAAATGACATGCCGATCCATATCGGTTCCAAGCAATTTTTGCATGGCCCCTTTTTTACGCCATCTGTCCCACCAGGTGGGTTCCATGGGAAATTTTACGGCCCCCTTGATATGGCCTGTACGAAACTCCCACTCCTGACGGGTATCAACCATGAGCAATTTGTCAGCATTACGGCTGAACAGCGCCCATAATTTTTCTGTACTGATCAGACGATAACCGCCTCGTTTAGCCTCGGCCAGAACATCATCATGGGTGGCCTTTTTGAGTATAACCGGCCGATGCTCATACCACAAAATACCCAGCGTGATACAAACAGCCAGCAAGGCCAAAATTATAGTTTTTCCTTTCTGCATCGATATTTTTCTTTACAGTTTTTCTTCTCTTTTTAATTTGGCAATCAGAAAAGAAGCGTCTGACCGTGAAACAGCCAGTTTTTCCCCAAGCACTTCGGCATCTACGACCTCATTTTTGGCGGCAAAAGAAACGACCTCCCTTTTAAGTTCCTCCAGTCAGTCCTCAAAAAAACCAACGAGATCCGGATCTGCTACTGCCATTAACTGTCCAGACCTATACTTGATTTGACAGAATCGAAAACCGAGTCATGACTTTAGTTGACAGATTGTTATCTCTTAATATCTAGAAACACAATCTCACGGCTTTTAGCCAACGTCAAGATACATAACAGAAATCGCCACGACTTATGTTTTGCGATACCTTTTGGATATGTCAGAAAATCAGCCGCTTGATATTTGGATCTCTGCAGCTATCTCAGATTTGTCACTCGATTTAGCACTTCCAGCAGAGGTTCGCCAGCGGCAGCTGAAGGGGGCTTGGCTCCCACGCATGCAGAAAGGGTCGAGGCGATGTCCACAGGATGCACAAGACGGTTGATTTGTTGGGCGGGAACACCGGCACCGGCAAATATGATGGGCACATAGGTATCGTAGCGCCAGGGCGATCCGTGAATGGTGCATAAAGGAACGGACTCGTCGCTGTACAGAAACCAATAGGGTTCCTGAACCAGATAGATGTCTCCGGAGCGTTTGGGATGAAAATT
>CAXMTB010000094.1:0-7861 GCA_964195835.1 uncultured Nitrospinaceae bacterium
CAAACTTGTGGGTGAACATGGATGGAGAGCGTAATCAATGCTTCGTCGTTTATATGACTGGGTTCTTCGCTGGGCGGAAACACCCTATGGATCCTGGGCTTTGTTTTTGCTGGCCTTTAGCGAATCCTCTTTTTTTCCCATACCTCCGGATATTCTCCTTATCGCGCTGGCTGTTGCCATACCCAAAAAATCACTGAAATATGCATTGATTTGCTCCGCAGGATCCGTCCTTGGAGGATGCTTCGGTTATCTTATCGGGTGGCAGTTTATGGCTTCAGTCGGTACCCGTATCGTCGATTTTTACGGTCTCACCCCAAAAGTTGAATATATTGAAGTGTTATACAATAAATACGATGCATGGGCCGTCGGAATAGCAGGATTTACGCCGATACCCTATAAGGTCTTTACGATTGCTGCCGGTGCCTTTAAAATTAATTTTTCTGTATTCGTTGTGGCATCCTTGTTGTCTCGATCTGCGCGTTTTTTTCTTGTGGGAGGGCTTATTTACATTTTCGGCCCAGGGATTCAGTCCTTTATCGATAAATACTTCAACATTCTTGCCATGGCATTCACGGTACTTTTAATAGCAGGATTTTTAATTATTAAGTATCTATTATAACTCAAGTCTCGCACCCGTATTTATATGTAAATTCATTTTATGATACTGTTTTCATCTGATGTTAGCAGAAAAGGATCATCATAGATAAAACCTTGATTCTCACAGTCTGCGCTTTTAGCGATATTGTAACCGCATGATGGTTTCCTCTCGAGCATATAAAAATCTGACTTAAAAATCAAAGCCTTGTTACAATAATGTATTATATTGTCACGTCTTTTTTTAAATTAAAACAGACCCATGAAGACAAAGTTTGTCCGAGCGGTGGGATTGTTTTATATTGACAATTAATACCACATCGTAGTAAAAAAATAACCCTTGTTAATGGATATCAAAACTTTGGAGACATACCCATGAAAAAGGATATTAAAAAGTATGATCCTTCCTGCCGAATCGATGCGGAATCTTTGAACAGATTCAAACAACAACTTCCCGATGTTGCCGAAAGCATTATCGACAGCTGCTACGACAAAGAGAGTTTTACCCATATCGACTACGAGCCGATTCCTTCTGAAGGGTACGTGGTTGATATCATAAATAAATTGAGAGAAATCCTGTTCCCGGGATATTTTACACGGGAAAAAATCGATCCGGGCAACCTGAAATACTACATGGGGCAAGCGGTTTCGATTTTATTTGACATGCTTTCAATTCAGATCGCCCACAGCATTCGGCACGATTGTTTCAGATACGATCTCCCTTGCACCGAATGTGATGAACAAGGACAAAAAATGGCCCTTGCTCTTTTGGAATCGATTCCATCGCTCAGAAAAACACTGGCGACGGATGTTCGGGCTGTATATGAAGGGGATCCCGCAGCCAAAAGCCATGATGAAATTATTTTCAGCTATCCCGGGATCTTTGCCATGACCGTATTTCGGGTGGCCCATAAGCTTTTTGAACTTCAGGTTCCGCTTCTGCCCCGCATCATGACGGAACACGCTCACAGTTTAACCGGCATAGATATTCACCCCGGCGCCGATATCGGAGAAAGTTTTGTGATCGATCATGGAACCGGCGTGGTGATCGGAGAAACCACCTTTATCGGCAAAAATGTTCGAATCTATCAAGGCGTCACCCTTGGCGCCCTTTCACTTCCAAAAGATGCCGGCGAACAACTGAGGGGTAAGAAACGCCATCCAACCATTGAAGACGATGTCATTGTGTATTCGGGTGCAACAATTCTGGGAGGCGATACCGTTATTGGTGCACGTTCCGTCATCGGAGGAAATGTCTGGATTACCAAATCGGTGCCTCCGGATACCAAGGTGATTATGGAAACACCGAAGCTGGTTTATCGATAGTCAGCGATGAGCAAAGGAAGGAATACGGCATTGTTAAACCTAACGTTCTGGCTCAAGACCTAAAAAGCGGTTGATTATCCGGCCCCTTGCTGCAAAGCCCTTCGCGCATCAAGGCGTGCCTTTATTTTGGGAAACTGGTCCATGTCGGTATGCGGCAGAAAAAGAGCAGCCACATAATTGTCCATAAAAGACAGGGTCTCCGACAGTTCGAAATTTGTCATCCGCTTGGTAACCTCGACAACGTCCTTTCTGATACGATTGGTCAAACAGCTCATCTTTGCACCCATTAAAGATCCATTGCCGACAAACCGAATCCGATTCGGATCTATTTCCGGTAAAAGTCCGATAACCATCGCTTTTTCAAGATCCACATAACTGCCAAACCCGCCTGCCAGATAAATGCGGTCAATGTCTTGAATCTTTAGGCCCACTTCCTCGAGAAGAGTCATGCAACCGCTGTATATAGCCCCCTTTGCCCTGATGAGATTATCAAGGTCCGGTTCTGTGAGCGTAATGTCCCGGTCGATCTGGGTTTCATGCTTCCATGCAAGCACATACTCATAAATACCGTCGGTATCCCGTACACGAGATGTATTGAGGTCGCGATTGAATTTACCCCGGTTATCGATAACACCCATTTCAAACATGGTGGCTGCAATGATAATGAGTCCGGAACCGCAAATACCTTTTGGTCTGACATTACCGATGGTGATATTCATCGGCTCAAACGATACAGGGTCCATGGAAAAATCCTCAATGGCTCCTTTGGCAGCCCGCATTCCAAATTTAACCCCACCTCCCTCAAATGCCGGACCTGCGGAACAGGAGGCACAGGCCAGCCAATCTTTATTTCCGATGACAATTTCGGCATTGGTTCCGATATCCATAAATAGCGTCAGTTCTTCCGTGCGATACATTCCTGATCCCATGACACCAGCCACGATGTCACCTCCCACATAACTCGAAATCGCCGGATACACCAAAGCCGTTACATGATCTCCCAAGATAAGACCCAGATCGATGGCCTTGATGGGCGGATAGAGGGTCGAGGCAGGCACATAGGGTGAAAGCCGGATGTACTTGGGATTTACCTTCAGCATGAGTTGCGTCATTGTTGTATTTCCTGCCATCGTAATCGTGGAAATTTCATCCGGATCGATCCGTGCTTTTTTTACCATTTTTTTGATTAATTTGTTGATGGTTGCAATGACCACCTCTTGAAGCTTATCAAGGCCGCCCGGTTTTCCCGCATAAACAATTCTACTGATAATATCTTCGCCATAGCTGATCTGTCCATTGTAGTCGCCAAATTGAGCCAGGACATCGCCTGTTATAAGATCAACCAACTGCGCGTATACGGTTGTTGTGCCGATGTCCACGGCAATGGCAAAGTTCCGGCCGGTGGTATCCCCGGGCTGAATATTTATGATATGCGTCTTTCTTCCGGATTGCACCGGTCGGGCGAGCGTTGCCGTTACTTTGAAATCATCCTGTCTTAATATATCTGAAATTTTCCGAATCACCGGAAGTTCAACTACCAGACGATGTTCATCGTGTTTTGCTTTTAAAAAAGAAATCAATCTTGTTACATCCGGAAGGTTATCCTGTGAGGTCGGTTCTGGAAGTTCGAGATGTTTCTTCTCCACCGGAGGCATGAAAAGGCCTTTATCCTTCAATTCTTCGAGATTCATTTCCCAGATTCGGGCCGTCATTCGAGGCGTTTTTTGCAAGTTGAGCACGCCGGCATCAACTTCCGATTCGATGGGAATGCGAACCACAAGATCACTTAAAACATCGGACAAACATGCCTGCCGGTACCCTTTTTCAATGTCTTTTTTATCTAATTTTTCTGTTATGCCGCCGCCAACATTTCCATCTTCGATAATAACGCGACACTTCCCGCAGACGCCTTCTCCACCGCAGGATGCATTAATATGAACCCCGGCTTCCATGGCGGCACGGATTAGATTTTCTCCATGCTCAACCGTGATCTCTATATTGTGAGGCAAAAATAATATATTATGTCTATTCATTTCCTGTGAGGCCCACCTTTTATGAAGATAAGTGTTACCTAAGACCCGGGGATTTTAGATCTTCTCCATCGCCCCGTATGCGGCCTGTATTCTATCCCGAAGTAACAAACAAAGTCTTTCCATTAGATTAAATCCAAGTTCTGCGTTGCCGATCATTATCCGCCTTAACTCAGCTCCTTTTATGGCAACGATTTTTGTCGGTTGTTTACAAACAGCCGAAGACATGAGGATGTGTGGCATATCCAAGAGTGTTGACCAGCACCCCAAGACTCTACCTTTTCCAAGGACTTCGATGACGACACTACCTTTGTGGGCACCCAAATCCACAGTTCTTTCCAGATATATCTGTCCCCCGGCAATAATATAAATATGCTCTCCGTAATCCCCTTGGCGAAAAACATATTCTCCATTTTTAAATGTCATCATCTGACCGAGGTTCAAGATCTCAGACAATTCGCGTGGTTCCAGCAACTCGAAAAACTCGCAGCTTCTCAACGTATGTTCCATTTCCATATGGATCACCTTATTCCTCTTTCACGTTTTATCCCAACGAAAAAGGTTGCTCCCTTCATATTTTACATTTTCATGTAATTAAAATATATTCTGACAATCTGTATGGATTTGTCAAGCATGCAGTATGGATTACCATATTATCATTTGAGATCATCAATTCTTTGTCCTAAATAAAAAACCCTGCCTCCAATATAAAAGAAGCAGGGTTTTTGGGGGGCTAAATTTTAAAGATCTGGTTACTTGGGCAGCACTTCTTTCGGTTTGCTCGTATTACCTGTAGCATTAGGAAAATCAGGAGCAATATAAGCTTTTTTGTTGTGTTTGATCAACTCCCGTGCCTCTTCCATGTAACCGTTATATCGTTTCTTACACTCGTAAAATCCGTGCCACCACGCATAATCCGGCGCCATCATGGCAGTGCCCATCCGAGCCCTTCTCCCTTCATGGTGCCACAATTCATAATACTCGACTTCTAGTTTTTCATCAAAAAACTTGCTCTTATCCAGCAGCCCTTTTTGATAAAGATCGTCAAGCATCTTTTTGGCCGGTTTGAAGTAGACGTCGTTATACTCATGTACAACCTTGTCCAGTTTGATATAGTGGTTGTCTACCCAGACTTTACCATGGCATTGGCTACACATCTCTTTCATTTTATTCCGTTCATTCTGCCAGTTGTTTTTAGCAGGAAAAGGCTTGAAGTTTTCCGGACGCACAGTCAGCGGAGCTTGAAGTTCCCACGAAAGTCTTTCAGTGACATCGTGAGACGTCAACACGTCTCCAGAACCAGACATGTGACAGGAAGCACAGGTCGGCCCCCTGAAATCCACCCCGGGTGTCCAGGTTCCCGGAGCGGCATTCCAATTATATTCATCTCCATGGGCAGTATAAATATCTCCGTGTTTGGATTCCATGTAGATTTCAATCTGTGGATGATCCGGTCCTAAATGACACTGTCCGCAGGCTTCGGGTTTTCTTGCCTCCATTAAAGAAAACCGGTGCCGGGTATGACAGCTTGTGCAACTCCCCTTACTCCCGTCAAGGTTGATACGCCCCACCCCGACATTGGGCCAGGTCTCGGGATCCAAAGCGCCGTCTTTCTTTTTCAATATGGTCCCGTGACAGTGATAGCAGCCGGCTGCCCTTTCAACATCACTGTTCATTCCCTTGTTGAGCCAGGGATCAATTTTCCATATGAGTTCCAGGGTGTTGGCGTGTTTGCTGATGCTGTACTGTTTGGCTTCATCAGGATGGCAGCGGGAGCAGTCCTTAGGCGTTACCACTGCGGTAATTGGAACTTTGTATTCCTTGGTGCCGTATTTTTGATCCGAACGTTCATACTGCTTGTAATGTGCGGTGCTTACATCCGGATCAAAGGCTTCTGCTTTGTGGCAATCATAACAGGTTATGTTTGCACTGGCATGCCGGCTTCTCGCCCAGTCGGCAAAAAGCCCCGGATTTTCTTTTTTGTGACACTGGATACATGCAACAGCCTCTTTTGGCATGCTGCGTTCTATCCGGAACTCCTTTTCGGTCGGCTGGTTTGCTGCTGTCTTGGCATTCGCCGCCATTGTGCCGGTTATCAAAAATCCGGACAATATCAACAGCAGCATGAGAAAAAAAAGAATCCTTTTCATAATCCTCCCCCCCTTTATGAAACATTGGTTCCTGGAAACTTTATATTATGTTCCTAACCCTTTGTATGAAACTTCATACTGTTTATATCGATAATATGGGCTCTTATTATGAACAAGGTTTTTGTGGCAATCGATGCATCTCTTTTCATAACCGGGCCGGGCATACAATACAGACCGGTGGGCAAGCATGGCACCTCGTTTGTTAGGAATATATAGAATGTTTCGATGACATTTCTGGCACTGCTCGTTCTTGAACGATTCGTATGCAATTCGGCGTTGTTTTTCATGATCGTATTCGCCCTCATCTTGCGTAAAATGGACAAAAAGATCCTTTATGCCGTGTGCGGTTTTTGAGTAAAAGAAACTAACGGTATCATGTGGCGCAGGGAGATGGCAGTCCATGCAGTCTGCCACAAATCCCTGAGCATTATTCACATGGGTAGAGGTCTTCCATGTATTGTAGGCAAATTGAATCTCATGGCAGGAAGCGCAAAATTGCGGTGTCGATGTCCTTACCATGGTGTAATACGTAATGCTAAAAAGGGGAAAAGCAATAAAGATTCCGATACCGATAAGGACAACGGCCGTAATATATTTTTTCATGGCCCTTTCTCCTCTATCAATTTGATGAACCCATCACACCTGTTTTGTGAGGTGAATAACATCAGGTTGTCTTCGTAACCTTTAAAATTGTTTTTTTTCGGAGCAGAAAAAAACAGACTACTATAATATATAACAATCAATATGTCGAAACTGTCAAGCAACAAAATTATAAAAGTTGTAACAGTAAAAAGCGCTGCCTGTATAAACGTTACTGGATGGCGCAAACAAGATTGAAATGTTTGATCAAAAAATCAGCAACCTCCTTAATGGCTCTTAAGGAAAATACAGGCACATCAAGATCGACATCTGAGTCGGTGATGAGGGCAAGCAAAGACTTATCGTTTTTACACAACGGTTCGTTTATGATCTCCGTTCTAAATATCTCCATTTTGGGGTGATCTCCCCGTTTGTAGCCTTCAGTCAATATGATGTCCATTCCGTTGAATAGAGGCAATAACTCATCCGGCTTGTGATCATGCGCCACATCCATTACCATCCCGATTTGATAGGGAGATGAAATAACGGTGGCAGATGCACCGGCATGTTTATGTCGCCAGCTGTCTTTTCCGGGTTTGTCCATTTCAAAACCATGGACATCGTGTTTAATGGTGCCAACCTTCAGACCTCTACTGATCAGTTCAGGAATCAATTTTTCTAAAAAAGTCGTCTTCCCAGACCCTGAATTACCGACGACGGAAACTAAAGAAGGAGATGTTTTTTTCTTTGATATTTTCATAAGTTATATTGGTTTATAATTATTGCTTTTTTATAACCCTGTCACTATTTGAAACGCTTAGTTTAGGTTTAAAAATGTTGTTAAATATTCTATCATCTGCCATCATACATTTTTTTTTCAAAAGACGGTATTTTTCCAAAAGCGCTTTGCCTTCTCTGGTTAAACGGCTTCCCGTTTTTTTGTCCGAATGAAGGATTTTGGCATTTAAATGTTTTTCCGTGTACTTAATTTTACTCCAAACCGCTTTGTAAGACATTTTCATCATTTTTGCGGCCTGATTAATAGACCCCGTATTTTCAACGTGTTCCAGAATTTTCATTCTCCCTTCGCCAATGATGATATTGTCATTTTCATCTACAATCCAATGGCTCGATTTTAGCTTAAATGCTACCATGTTTCCTTTCCGAACAAACAGGAATTTA
>CAXMTB010000094.1:7959-11732 GCA_964195835.1 uncultured Nitrospinaceae bacterium
CCAATTAAGCAAAATAAATAATGACAAAATATCAGATTCTATTTAATTATCTTGTCCCAAAATATTTTGCCATAAAAATAAATTTTTAAAGGTAAAATGTTTCATTACTTGAATAACATATAATTGACATCCATTTTCTTTCGGTGCAAGAATTTTCTTATTAGGACATAAAATCGTAACACCTTTGACATGAAACGTACATCATTTTACATTATCTGTAAAACAATTCTAAACAAAACGATATCTTGTCTTTGCTTTAACCCCGATGAATTTGACTCTCAGTATCAAATAAAGTAAGATTGATTTGCAATTTGGATGTTTACTTTCTCCATGTTTTTTTACCTCCATAAAACACAAATGGCCAACAACGATTAACCCGACATAAGAGATCTAAATAGTGAAAAAATTGCACCTTTCGCTTCAAATGAAATTTCTTTTGAGTATTATTCTAATTATTGTGCCGGTTATTGGTATGATTTTTATCTGGACAGGCATCCAGAACGAACAACAGGCCAAAGAACAGGTGTTAACTCAAACGAGGGTACTATCCAGACAGATCATTTTAACACGGCAGTGGAGGATGATAGATGATAATTAAAAAAGATTGGAAAATGGCGTTTGCGCTGATTCTTTTGATTGTTTTGTTGGGTGGGTACTATGATAAATTGGGCGTTGAAGCTCGTACAATGGTATTGCCGTTGGCAATTTTTATTGCCGCCGGCATCATTATTTCTCGCTTAAAAAAACTCGAATATGAAATGACGACATCCAGGTTGAACGCACGGGAAGCCATCGTTCAATCTTTCAGACTTATAAACCAAAAAGGAAATGAATGCGTTTCAATTTCAACCGACCCCGAAAAACAGTTAATGACGTTCTTCGATGCGGATCACATCCCCCGTGCCACTTTGAATGTATTGGACAATGCACCGGTTCTGAAGCTCGTGGGAAACAAAGGCAGTGTAACCATTGAATTCGATGAAGAAGGCCTGCCGCATTTAAACCTGAAAGATGAAGCAGGTTCGATCATATGGTCCGCTGTGTAAAAGCAATATTTCGATTTTTCCGATATTCCTAAAGCGCAAAAACTAAAAAGGGGTGAAAATATGGACATGAAAATATTCGAGGATATGGAGGCTCCGGAGTTAAAAAAATACTTGAAATTTCTTTTGTGGCACTACCGGGTTGTTGATGCATTCTGGTTTATTTATTTAACCGAACAATTTGATCAACAGACCGCCGAACACATTAACGAAAGGGTGTGGGACCGTGTATCAGCAATGGCCGCTAAAGATCTTGTGGAGCGATTTCAGATTCGGGAAAAGGGGCTTAAAGGATTTGTCAAGGCCCAAAAACTTTTCCCCTGGTGCATTCTTGTGGGATACCAGATTCATGAATCCAACAATGAAGTGACGATTTCCGTTCCCTCCTGTCCAACCCAGGAAGCCAGATTAAAACGTGGTTTGGGTGAATATGTATGTAAAGAAATGCATCGAAAAGAATTTAGCAGTTTTGCCCGAGTTGTTGATGACCGGATAAGGGTTGAGTGCCTTTTCGCACCTCCGGACCCTCATCCTGAAAACATGTTTTGCAAGTGGCGCTTTTACATCGATTCATGAATTTACATAACCGTTTTGTTCCTTGAAAAACCGATTTCAAATAAACGATAACATTTTCAAAAATCTAAGGTGTTGCAAAGTGACGAATTTAACAGCATAGTAACCTTAAACGGCGCCAATAAATATCAACCATGTACCGCCGAAGGAGGACCGATGTATTTACCAAAGACGTATGAAGACTTTATAAAAAAATTTCCAAAAGTTTTAGAGGATTATCAACAATTGGGCAAGTCATGCCGGGAAGAAGGCCCTTTAGATGAAAAATGCCAGGACCTCGTTAAGCTGGGTATTGCCATCGGTGCCAACTCCAGAGGTGCGGTCATGTCTTCTGTCCGAAAGGCTTTAGCGGCCGGCGCAACCCCCGAAGAAATTATCCATGCGGTTTTATTGTCCTTAACCACCACCGGATTTCCAAACATGATTGCCGCCATGGGATGGGCCAACGAAGTGCTCGAAAAACATCAGACATAATGCCCTGATTTTGAACTGAATGTCGCGCAATATTTGCGGGTTATAAAGCCGGTTACTGCAGTTTCCCGTGCTCCGCCAGATCTTCCAGTCCGCTAAGGTCTTTCAATATTATATTGCGGCCCCTGGTATCGATCAAGTGCTGCTGGTTCATTTTCGTCAGAATCCGTGACAGGGTTTCAGGAATGGTACCCAGAAGGCTTGCCAGTTGACCTTTAGAAATATTTAAAGTGACAACATCGGTTCGACCCTGTTCTTGACTCAAATATACAAGGTATGAAGCAAGCCGCCCTGGAACTTCCTTTAAGGAAAGATTTTCGATCTGAACCGTAAACTGGCGGAGCCGCATGGAAAGTACGCCAAGCATGTTCAGGGCTAGAGAAGGATTTTTGGATATCAGGTCAACAAACGCCGTCCTCGGAAAAAACAGCAGATGGCTTTTAAGGAGGGTCTGTGCATTGGCCGGAAATTTCCTTCCGGCGAAAACCGGAACTTCGCCAAAGGGATTCCCGGGTCCATAAATATGAAGAATATGTTCTTTGCCTTCAAAGGAAACTTTATAAATTTTTACTTTGCCGTCAGCAACAATATAAAAACCATTACAGTCGTCTTCCTCTAAAAAAATCGTCTTCCCCTTGTCGCAAAACTTGTCTACTGAAATCTGTCTAACGTCGTTCAACTGCTCTTCGGATAAACCGTTGAAAAGGGGCGCATCTGAAATAATCTGTAGAATTTTTTTCATGATTTTTTCTTTTTTAAAAAATTATCACGCTTTTTTGACTTAAGTCAAGGCGCTGGTTGTGTTTATCCTTTATAGTGTGAATCAAAAGCCGGGGAAAAACAGATAAATCCATTTTGGGATACATCGAAACCCTGAATCTTAAAAAAACCACTAAACCGAATAAAAAAAGGAGGCCTATTATGTTTTGTTTTCAATGTGAACAAACGTCAAAAGGTGAAGGATGCACAAAAATCGGCGTGTGCGGAAAACAACCGGATGTTGCAGTCCTGCAGGATCTTTTGATTTATGCGGTAAAGGGGCTGTCTCAGGTAGCGGTTGAAGGTCGCAAGGTCGGTATCAGGGATACAGCCATCGATCATTTTACCTGTGAGGCTATTTTTTCCACATTGACAAATGTCGATTTTGATCCTGATCGATTTGTCAAACTCATCCATCAAACCGTTAAATTTAGAGATGAACTCAAGGCAAAAGTCTCGTCAACCGGTGGCAAAACCGATTTTTCGGACGGGCCCGCAAACTTCACACCGGAGGCAAATCGAGAAAGTCTTGTGGCCCAGGGAGAAAAAGTCGGGGTTAAATCTGATCCTGATATTAACCCTGACATTCTTTCTTTAAGAGAGCTTTTGATTTATGGCCTCAAAGGTGTCGCTGCATATGCGGATCATGCAAAGATTCTTGGAAAAACCGACGAAAGGGTTTTTGATTTTATCCATGAAGCCATGGCTGCTGCGTTGAACAAGGATCTCGGTGCTGACGATTATGTTGGGCTCGTTTTAAAATGCGGTGAAATCAACCTCATTGCCATGGAGATTCTGGATGCGGCAAATACCGAGACATACGGGCATCCGGTACCGACATCCGTTCCTCTGGGTGCTAAGAAAGGCAAGGCGATCCTGGTTTCCGGACACGATCTAAAAGACCTGGAAGACATCCTGAAGCAAAGC
>CAXMTB010000094.1:11742-11975 GCA_964195835.1 uncultured Nitrospinaceae bacterium
ATTTTGATGACCACGAACTGCATTCAGAAACCCAGAGAGTCATATAAAGATAATATTTTCACCACCGGTTTGGTGGGTTGGCCCGGAGTCACCCATATTGCCAACAAGAATTTTGCCCCTGTTATCGAAAAAGCGTTAGAATTGCCTGGATTTACAGAAGATACCCAAGGAAAGTCCGTGATGGTCGGGTTTGCCAGAAATGCCGTCATGGGCGTTGCAGGCACGGTGATCGA
>CAXMTB010000095.1:0-11926 GCA_964195835.1 uncultured Nitrospinaceae bacterium
AACCGTTCATGGAGCGTTTGCCATGCTAATTTTATAGTCAGCAATACTTTTCGTTCTGAAAGTAATGAGGGAACTTCCTTTAACGGAACATGGATGGTTACAAGGACGACACGAAGCCTGTTCCCGGCAAGCATCATTGCAAAATTTTCAGATCTTGTTCGTTCAGCCAAGAGTTCGGTGTGTCCGTTATAGTGACATCCGGCAATTTGCATCGCCAATTTGTTTATGGGGCAGGTGACCATTGCTGCGATACGCCCTTTGGTTGCCAAATCAGAGGCAGCCTTGATATAGTGTATCATTGCCCTCCCTGTTTCAACTGTGGGGTTGCCCCACAACACTTTATCCGGAACGATTTCTGATGTATTCAGCAAGTCGATAGATCCAATTTTATAAATGCCCTCATCAGGGTCTTTGACAGACTTAATGTGAAGTTTGCTTCGAACACATTTTTTCACGGCGTCCAAAATTTGGAAATCTCCAATCACAAGTGGTCTGCAAACATTATAAATTGAAGGTTTGCAAAGTGATAAGAGAATAATTTCCGGACCGATCCCAACAGGGTCCCCCATAGTAATTCCAATAATCGGGCGGTAATCAGACATCTTACATATCCCTAAATAGTTGTTAAACAATGATATGAAAAAAGATTAATTATACTATAGAAAATATAAATATTTTTCAAATAAATTCCAAAAAATTATGGTTATGGTCTTTACAGTAACTGAATTTTGAAAAAAAAGAGTGTAGAAAAAATTATAAGAATAGGAGAAAATAAAAGAAATATGGAGATATTGCCAAAAAACATAATTGTAGATATTCTGTTGATAACCATGGATATGCTTAAAATGCTTATGGAAAAATGGCCATTTGAAAAAGTTTGTATTTAAAAGCAGTTAAATTTTAAACAGAAAAAATATCATTAATAACAATAAGATATGTGCTGTTAATAACTTGTTGACAAATAGATGCTAAACTGGATTCTTCGGGATTGACATATAAGAGATGATACTTTACAGTCAGCCACAACTTGCACAGTGACTTCTTTATAATCTAAGATAACGCTCCCAAAAAGATTGATATCGGTATTTTATCGGTGGTTTTACCTGAAACAACAAGTCAGCTCTAATTACATAACTAAGATTATTGATACGTATGAAGGCGATCTGGAAAGAGGCAAAAGCTGCAATTAAATTACGTGTTCCCAGTCACTGTTTCAGGATGTGGATTGAGCCGCTGAGACTATTAAAGTTCGATAATAACTGTCTTACTCTCGCTTCTCCCAACTTTTTTTCCAAAAAACGGGTCCTGGATCATTATGGAGATCTGATAGCGACTGAACTCAGTAGGGTTGTAGGAAGGTCTTGCCGATGTTTAATCGAGGTTTCGGCAACAAAAGCCCTTCCAGGAAATAAAGCAAACGAAGATTTTCAGCTCTCGCTACCCAATATGAATGTACGTCCGCACACCGGCAGATTTTTACGAAAGGATTTTACCTTTGATCATTTTGTGGTTGGTGGTAGCAATGACTTTGCATTCTCAGCTTCCCTTTCTTTGGCTTCGAGAAAAAATAGTCTCCAGAATACGTTGTTTTTATTGTCAAGGACCGGAATGGGGAAAAGCCATCTTTCACAGGCCATCGGGAATTACATACTGTCTGAACATCCCACGGATCGTGTATATTATACGACTGCCGAGGATTTTAGCAATGAAATGGTTCATGCGTATCGCAATGATGCAATCAATTCTTTTAAGGGAAAATATAGAAATCAATGTGACGTATTACTCCTCGAGGATGTTCATCACCTGAGCGGTAAAGAAAGAACTCAGATCGAGCTTGCGTTAACGCTTGATACATTGTTTGAATCCAACAAGAAAATAATTTTCTCAAGTTGTTATCTGCCGGCGGATATTCCGAAACTCAATGATAAATTGAGGTCACGCCTCTCCAGTTCACTTATTTCAAACATTGAGCCACCAGAATTTAAGACGAGGGTCAGGATACTGCAGAAAAAAGCGAATCTTAACAAATGTAACATACCCGAAGACGTCATCCATTACTTGGCCGGTGAACTCACAGAGGATGTGCGGCAGCTCGAAAGCGGCCTTATGGGGGTTACCGCAAAGTCATCTTTATTGGGAATGCCTGTTGACCTTGGACTGGCTGAAAGTGTTGTTAAGAACATCGCGCGCAGTAGAAAGGATATCACCATAGACGCTATCAAAAAGCTCGTTTGTAAATATTATTCTATTTCCGTCAAAGAAATTGTTTCAAGTTCTCGCAAACAACCCATCGTTCGACCGCGACAGATCGCAATATATCTATCGCGCAGATATACCGATGCCCCCCTCCAGGCAATAGGGAAAAGTTTCAACAGATATCATGCCACTGCCCTTCATTCCATCAATGCGGTTGAACGGGTATTAAAAGAAAATGGCCCGATGCAAAAACAGGTGGAACTTCTCTGTCAAAAGCTCGAATCCGGTAAATTTTAGCTCTCCAAAATCATATCTTGATTTACAGAATAAATTTGATACGATTTAAAAATCTTTGTAACATTTTAGCCTTTTGACAACATTACCGCTTCAGGTATAATTAAATTTTTGCTGAAAGATCACGCCAAAGGCGGATAAAACTCGTGAAAAATGGCTCGTAATGAAAGAACTTGTCCGGGCTATTAATAAGAGTCTCTGCTTTAACAGGGGATTTCATCTATAAAGTTAAATCGCCTAGGGTTCTTTCAAAACGATCCCTAATTCACCCTGCCCGCTCGTGCCTTACGTGGCAGGCGGGTCAGACAGCTTCCAGTCAAAAATTTAATCATACCTGAAGCTTCTTTGAAATCGATTTGTTTCAAAGGACTAAACTACCATAAATATTTAATGCGTTAAGTGTATTCTTGGGACTACATTAAACTCACAATCATTTTTCAATTTGAAGGCATCAAATGACACTAACAGATAGGACGTTCAAAAAGTTAGAAAACATCGTTGGAAAACAGTATTGCACTAAGAAGACTGAGGATCTGCTCTGCTATGCATACGATGCAACAGCTCAGAGTTATCTCCCCAGTGCTGTCCTGTTCCCACGGGATGCCAAAGAAATATCCGCCATATTGCATCTCGCCAACTCAGATCGTTTCTACGTTATCCCAAGGGGCTCCGGTACAGGGATGACTGGTGGATCTCTTCCTGTGAAAGGCGGCATCGTTCTGGTGATGGGTCGACTTAACCGTATCCTTGAAATAGACAAGGACAACCTTATCGCCCATGCTGAACCCGGTGTTGTGACCGGCCATTTTCACCGGGCGGTTGAATCAGAAGGACTTTTTTATCCTCCGGATCCCTCGAGTTCCGACTTTTCAACGCTGGGTGGGAATCTGGCGGAATGTGCAGGGGGTCCCAGGGCGGTGAAATATGGTGTTACCAGGGATTATGTATTGGGATTGGAAGCTGTCCTCCCAACGGGTGAGATCATACATACCGGTGTAAAGACCGCTAAAGGCGTTGTTGGATATGATCTGACCAGACTTCTCATCGGATCCGAAGGAACCCTCGGTGTAATTACCAGCATAACATTAAAACTGTTGCCCCTACCCGAAGCAGTAAGCGCCATGACCGCCATTTTTGATCATATAGAAACAGCAGCGGAAACCGTTTCAGAAATTATTAGACGCGGCATCATTCCACGAACCATAGAATTTATGGATAATGCTTCGATCCGTTGTGTGGAACGTCATCTCAAAATGAACCTGCCCGTTGAAGCAGGAGCTTTACTGCTCATAGAGGTGGATGGAAAAACCGAAGAGGTCGTTACGCTTATAGAACAGTTAAGAACTTTGTGCGTGTCTCAAGGGGCCAAAAATACGAAGATAGCCGAAAAAAAGGAAGAAATTGCAGAGCTCTGGAAAGCCCGAAAGGCTATTTCTCCAGCGCTTTTCCAATATGGTCCTGATAAGATTAACGAGGATATTGTTGTTCCAAGAAGTAAGATCCCGGATATGGTAAGAAGGATAGAGGCTTTAAAAGAAGAAACCGGACTGACCATGGTGAGTTTTGGGCATGCCGGTGACGGAAATATCCATTTTAATATCATGCTCGACAAGAGAAATCGGGATGAACTCAAAAAAGCCGAAGCGGCGATAGATGCTTTATTTGATTATACCCTTGAATTGGGGGGGACAATTTCAGGGGAGCATGGTGTTGGTATTACTAAAGCGCCCTACATCGCCAAGGAGATCGGTTCCGTGGAACTAACCCTTATGAAGAAAATAAAGAAAATTTTTGATCCAAATGGGATATTAAATCCCGGCAAAATCTTTCCGAACTGACGGGGGCTTCGCCTCAAATGGACTGTTGGAATACTGGAATACTGGGTTGTTGGCATATTCCTTTTGCAAGAAAATTTGAAAGATGAATAACATCTTTTTAAAAAAACAACCTTCCATCATTCCATATCCAAGTTAAACAATTAAGCCTAAATTATTTTTTACGTTCAGCAAATTGTAGAATTTTACAAAACGTTCAATCACTGCACTTTGATAAACACATCGTTATAGGACATCAAATCTTCCAAAAGCTCCAGCCGAACATTCTTATCGCGGTTTATGGCACAGCGCAGGTTTAAGGCACAAAGCTTTTTGCATAATGGATCCTCAATATCAAAGTTACCGAGACAGCCAAGATGATCATCTATAGATATTTGATTCATTAACTCCTTTTTCATACCGTATCCTCTATTTCAGACCTCGTCATACACCGTATACAAATGACCGTAGACTTTTATGTACCGCGGGATTGCATATAAATTGGGCATCGGTCCGGTCTGGGTTATAAGGTTCCGGGTTCCCGGTTCAAGGTTAAGCGCTTCGCGCTTTTTTCCTGAACTATTGATTCCATTGGGTTAATATCATGGATAAATCAACTTCTGAACCTCTGAACCGTGAACCTTTGAACCCAACTCCTAGTCTGGAAACGGAGCTTTTTGTCCAAAATACTACACAATAATTCGCCAATACTTACGAGGTCTCTATTTTAAGTAATGAGAGCATTTCTTTATGAATTCTTCCGTTAGTCGCTAGAATTTCCTTTTTATAAATTGTAAATGGTTTGTTTGAAAAGTCGGTTACGATTGCACCTGCTTCCCTGGCAATCAGCTCTCCTGCTGCGGTATCCCATGGCTTTAGGTTCTGCTCCCAAAATCCATCGAAGCGTCCGCAGGCGACAAAACAAAGATCAATTGCCGCTGAACCGAGCCTTCGAACGCCTTGGGAAGCTTTCAGGCACTTTGAAAAACGCGTCAGCAACGGGTCAAAGCAGTCCCTTAAATTATACGGAAATCCGCTGACAAGAAAACTTTCAGAGACTGTCATCGTCGTTGAAACCGTAATCTGCCGACCATTGAGTGATGCTCCTTTACCTTTGACAGCGGTAAATAGTTCTCTTGTCAGCGGGTTTAAGACAAGGCCAAAAACGGTTTCACCTTTTAGTTTAAAAGCGATAGAAATCGAGAACAAACCGATCTGATGCGCAAAATTTGTTGTGCCGTCTAAAGGGTCGATGATCCACTGATGATCCGCATCGCCTGAGCTCAATCCGCTTTCTTCAGCCAGGATCGCATGATCGATGAACGCTTTCTGAATGGTTTCGATTATGACGCTTTCAGATTCGGTATCGGCTTCTGTGACAAGATCGATGACACCTTTTTTGTCAATCCTGAATACTTTGCCGAAGTGAGACATAAGCACCCCGCCGCCTTTATAAGCGGCTGCGATGCCAATTCTTTTTATAAGCTCCAAATCCATAGAAAATGAATTCAACGGGTCACGGATTTTTTAAAATTCCAGATTCCGGTTACCAACTTACAACTAAATCCCAAATCTCAAGCACCAAATTTCAAACAAATCTCAAATCTCAAACTCCAAATTCCAAACCGGTTCAAAAATGATTGTTTTTTTGTTTGGGGTTTTGAATTTCGGTCATTGGAATTTATTTGTTTTTTGGGATTTGTTATTTGAAATTTCCGCTAACTCAATTACTTCCTGAACAGATACGAATGAACTTTTATCTTTATTTTTATTTATATGTCAACTACAAATTATTGAAGATGGTGATGTGTTGAGTCCTTCATTTTTTCAATTAGCGGCATCAAGGTCGATTTTTCCTTAGCTGAGATAGCTATTGCATCAAAATTCCGGCTCAATTTTTCAGTCGTTGCTTTATCCAATAGATCCTTTTTGTTCAGAACTCGAATCAAGGGGATATCATCTAAATTAAGATCGAGCAATATTTTTTCAACAGATTTAATCTGGTCTTTAAATCGAGGATTGCTGATGTCTATGATATGCAGCAAAAGGTCCGCACTCTCGAGTTCTTCCAGAGTTGCACGAAAAGCAACCATGAGATCTTTGGGAAGATTTTTTATAAATCCAACGGTATCTGTAATAATGACTTCAATGTCTTTTGGGAACTTAAGCCTTCTGCTCGATGGGTCCAGCGTTGCAAAGAGCCTGTTTTCAACCCGAACATGACTCTTTGTGAGGGTATTGAGCAGGGTTGATTTTCCGGCATTTGTATACCCGATGATGGATATTACAGGAAGGCCTTTTTTATTGCGCTTCGATTTTTGCTGTTTCCGTTGTTTTCGTACACTAAGCAGGTCGTTTTCCAGTCGTTTTATTCGATCGCGTACGCGCCTTCGATTAATTTCCAGCTTGGTTTCTCCTGGTCCACGACCGCCGATTCCGCCGGTCAAACGCGACATGGCTGTATTTTTGACAATAAGACGCGGGAGCAGATACTTAAGCTGTGCAAGCTCGACTTGGAGCTTACCTTCCTTTGTTTGAGCCCGTTGGGCAAAAATATCGAGTATCAATTGTGTTCTGTCGATAATCTTTAGGTCTATCTGATCCGTAATCGATCGAATTTGTGAAGGATTTAATTCCTGATCAAAGATAATCAACGTCACGCCTTTTTGAAGGGCCAAAATAATCAGCTCCTGAAGTTTCCCCGGACCCATAAGGAATCTTGAATCTACCTTTCGGCGGAGTTGGAGAATCTTTTCCGCAACATCAATACCACTGGATATGGCCAGATCTTCCAGCTCTTCCAGAGAAGACATGGCAGTTTTTCGGTATGCTGTCGTGACACTGACAAGAAGGGCCCTTTCTTTTCCTGTGTCTGCTTTGTATAAGGACGTTGCGTGGGCAAGTTCCGCCTCAAGGGACTGGATCAGGTCAAGACATCCGATATCCAGGTCTTGGGGATTTAGAGGACTTAGGATTTGAAACGGTTTTCCATAAGTACTTTTCGGCAAGATATATCCAACATGAGCTTTATGAAAATAGCCTGTTTCGGTCATTGTAATTGCCGCCATTATGTCGAGTCTCAAAAGAGCAAGGTCGGTGAGATCGTCTGTTGTGAGGGGTTCATTGTCGAGATGGGTGTGTGTGCATCTGAGCCCTCTCAGACGGCCCGGAGCGACTCGATAATCACTGGTGTCCGGAATCACTATTTTTTGATGATCTCCCACAATAACGTAGGCTATCTTGCCTTGACGATTTATGAGAAGACCTATTTGACGACGAATTTCATGGGACAGCTGACTGATATCGCGAGCAAGTTCGAATGAAATAAGGAATTGGGGTGGAAGGCGGCGGCGATAGAGATTTTCAAGCTTACGGATATGGCTGGCTTTAAGCCCGCCGATATTTCCGAAAAGTTTTTTCATTTAAATGTATTTTCAAGGTTCAAACATTTTTGCGCTCAGGTTTTATAAGGCGCGAAACATGAGTTAATATTAAATACCGTACAATCCGGCTTATTCTCTCGGGCTGTAATTTTCAAATCGGGTATACGTAGCCAAGAATGTCAGCGTGGCGATCCCGGTAGGTCCGTTTCGCTGTTTGGCGAGTATTATTTCTGCTTTTCCCTTATTGGGATTGTTTTCATCCTTGTTATATAATTCGTCTCTGTAAATAAAAGCGACGATATCAGCATCCTGTTCAAGGGCTCCGGATTCTCTCAAATCTGAAAGCTGTGGTCGTTTGTCGCTCCGTTCTTCCAATTTTCTGTTCAACTGAGAGAGTGCCAAAACGGGAATATCAAGCTCTTTGGCAAGGGCTTTTAGGGATCGTGAGATTTCCGAAATTTCAAGATCTCGGCGCTCTGCTGATGCACGGCCTTTCATGAGCTGGATATAATCGATGATAATAAGGCCGATATCGCTCTCCATTTTTAATCGACGTGATTTTGCCCTGATTTCCAGTACGGTAATATTTGGAGAGTCATCAATAAAAATCGGCGCCTGAGATAAAAATCCGGCAGCGTCTGTAATCTTTATCCAATCATCTTGGGTTATGAATCCCCTTCTCAAACGTGATGAATCAACTCTTGCTTCACTGCTGAGCATTCGAAATGACAGCTGTTCCTTGGACATTTCAAGGGAGAATATGGCGACAGGGATATTGGCATCCACAGCCGAATTTTTTGCAATATTCAAAGCACAAGCTGTTTTTCCCATTCCAGGACGACCGGCGAGAATAACAAGGTCAGATTTTTGTAAACCGGCGGTTAACTCGTCAAGTTTGGTAAATCCTGTGGGAACACCGGTTACAAGAGCCTTGTTCCCCTGACGCTCTTCAAGGGCATCAATGTTGATCTCAATTATTTTGCCAATCGGGTAAAATGCCGGCTTGATCTTATTCTCTGATATCTCAAAAATGGAAGTTTCAGCAAAATCGATGACACTTTCAACATCACCTTGATCCTCGAAGCATCGTTTGGCGATGGCATTTGTTTTTTCAATAAGCTGTCTTAAACAGGCCTTTTCATGAATGATCTTGGCGTAGTATTGGGCATTTACAGCAAGTGGGACCGTATCGACGAGGTTTGCAAGGTATGAAGCCCCTCCGATCCCTTCCAGCCAGCCTCGTTCCCTTAATATATTGGTCAACGTGACCAGATCTACAGGCTCATCTTTCGAAAAGAGTTCAGTTATCGCGGTGAACATTTTTTGATGCGAAGATCTGTAAAAGTCCTGAGGAGATAGTATCTCAAGGATTTCAGGCAATGTATCGTTATCCACCAGAATTGCACTTAAAATAGACTCTTCCGCTTCAAGGCTCTGGGGCGGAATATGATAAAGGGAGGGGTCTTTTCCCATTTTAAGAGGGTTTTGGGCCATAAGAACTCACCTTATGCCGGCATGACTTCAACGATAATTTCAGGTTCAACGTCCTTGTAAACGCGAACAGGGATCTTGTAAGTACCGATATTTTTAATGGGTTCATTGAGTAAAATCATATTTCTCTCGACCTCAATGTTCTGACTTGCAAGAGCATCTGCAATATTTCGAGTTGAAACCGAACCATACAGGCGATCCTCTTCGCTGACCTTTGCTGAAATCTTGCATACCACGCCTTCTATCCTTTTGGCCATCTCTTCTGCCAATCCCTTTTCCTTGAGGATCTGGATCTCAAATTTGGCCCTCTCCTGCTCCATCATCTTTCGATTTTGAGGAGTTGCCCGAACAGCTTTGTTTTGGGGTAAAAGATAGTTTCGTGCATAGCCGTCCGCTACGGTTACCTCATTACCAATTATTCCTAATGACTCAATGGTTTCTTTTAAAATTATTTTCATTATAAACCTCCACTCAAATGGGTTGATTGTTCCATTTCTCGATTGTGAATTTTGTGCTTTTTGTGGCAAAAAATCTAAACTTAAAAAAAGTGTGAAGTGATCTAAAGTGATCTAAAATGCCTAAAATTATTGAATTCTAACAATTTTATATGAATGGATAGAGCGAAGCGACACCTTAACCCTGGCCCAGACCGATAACCAATACTCTGTACTCAAAAAGTCATATTTGTAATGGTGCATAAGTCAAATCAATATATGAACGATTAGCGCCAGGGCGGGCTTTAGGCACTTCAAACTTTAGTTCACTTTAGTCACTTTTCCGGCTTGTCCGGGTTAGGCACTTCAAACTTTAGCTCACTTTTCCGGTTTGCCCGGGCTATGTTCTAATTTTCTAAAATTTAGCCACATATCAAAAAAACCAAGACCGATAACAACAAGAAGAACGAGTTGCTGCAAAGCGATAAGACTATATAAAAAAAATCTTAGAAGTCGAGGCAATTTTTTTTTCTCAAAATAAAATGATACGATGGCAATACCCTGGAAAAAATATACGGTTATTAGAATTAACAGGCCGTTTAAGCCTAAAATCTTAATCGTTTTGTTTGGGAAAAGAAGTAAAATGCTGCATCCTATAATAATCCAGACAAGAAATTCAGGCGCTTTCCAAAGCTTAAGAGATCCAAAATCAGGATAAAAAAGGTTCCAGTTTTTAAATATGGATTTTGAGAGAAGCAGATTTATCCAGGATATAAACAAAGTCGAAGCCACCACAAGCGCTGGAATGATCCTGATAAAAACATACTTAATATTTTCTAATGAAGTTGATATCATTTGAATGCTTTCTTGTTTCATTCCCATGTTTTCATAAAGTGATAAAGTAAGCTCTAAATTTTTACTCACATATTCCGAAACAAGAGCATATATTTCTTTGTTGGCTATATTGCTGTAAAAGAGCAAGCAGATAATCCCCGTAAGGATCACCGACCCGCAAGCATATAATATTGTTTTTTCGATGGAAAGATTCAGCTCTAAAAGTTCACTCAAGACAAAGCCAAGTAAAAGCAGCTCAAAAAAAAACAGAATGTCGATGGAAATGCCGCCGAGAATAACGGCCATTATTATGGTGGCAATGACCGGGATTATCGTTCCTGGTGTTCTGCCCAGTTTTGAACGGTAGATAAGCGTTGGTAGCGGGATAAACAGAGCACAGAAAAACCCGATAATCGGGATATAAACCGATATTACAAATATAAGGCTTGTGACAGCAATACCGCTAATGATATCCTTTGAGATATCCCTTGAAATGGTTTGAAGCACTACCCTTTTCTCCTCGGGGCAGAAGTGTTATTCAAGTTAGGGGCTTCGCCCCGTCCGCCTTTCTCCGCTTGGTTGGAGGGAGGTCCTGAACGAGAGCGATGGCGGGCAGGCCCAATTGGAATGACGGAATGTTTGAATAATGGTTTCTGGGATAATGCAATTTTGGGTTAATGGTAAAATTTATGTTGAAGATAAAATTAAAAATGGATAATATCCTTTTAAAAACCAACTTTCCAGTATTCAACTATTCCATATTCGCGGCAAGCGTTCAAGCCCCCAAAAATGTCCTATATTTTCATTAAGTTGTAGATTTCCGAGACGTTTAATTATAGTCTGTCGTCCCCACAAACGGCAGAAGGGCAATCGTACGGGCACGTTTAATTGCATGTGTCAGGGAACGCTGATGTTTTGCACATGTTCCGGATATTCGTCTTGGAATGATCTTCCCGCGTTCTGTTGTAAAATACCGGAGAGATTTGGTGTCTTTATAATCTATAACAAGACTGGCGTCAGCACAGAAACGACATACTTTACGGCGATGAAATACTCTTTTTTTTCTTCCTCCGGTGCCGGTTCTTTTTTTTCGGGAGACAAAATTTGCAGCCATTTAATAACTCCTAACCCGGACAAGCCGGAAAAGTTAAAAGTGATCTAAAGTTAAAAGTGATCTAAAGTTATCGGGTCGCTGCGCTCCGGCTATTTATATTAAATAAAATTGACAGAATACCTTAACTCCCCCGTTTAATACAGGATAAATAGGCATTCTATCGATTTAAATATTAAATGTGTTGCGCTTGCGGCGCTTTCCTTAACTTTAGCTCACTTTAGTTCACTTCAAACTTTAGCTCACTGTAAATCAATAAATACGAAATATTACAAACATCGACAATTTTATGTCGATATCAAAGCACTAAGCGCCTAAGTTTTATTTTCTAATGTTTCAGGTTCCGATTCATCATCAGCATTGGATTCA
>CAXMTB010000096.1:0-7629 GCA_964195835.1 uncultured Nitrospinaceae bacterium
CTTTGCAGAGATGAAATTTTCCAAGCCATGCATCAAAAGAAGGAGCATAAATCCGCTATACAGGAGCATGTGCATCATCCAGCGCAGAAAATCTTCTTTCAAAATCCTTTTTTGCAGCAATACGTCCAGAATAAAGGCCTTAATGAGAAGAAGGATTTTTGAACTGAAAATAACTCCGACAGTTCCTTTGACAGCTGCGGAAAATCTTTGAGAGGGCGTGTAGTCCTGGGCTGAAATGCCGATTTTCAGTGAAAACCAGGTATAAACCTTATAGATCAGCCCCAGGATAAAAATACCAAGAGAAATATAAAGAAGCACATTAAAAACCATTTAATAGACCTCCAAAATTTAGCTTAAAGGATAGATGGTCTTAAACATCGTTACGGCCTCGATCCTTAATTATTGAATCATGTATTCCAAAAGATTTTTAATATAAAGTACCAGAAATTTTGTCAAATGATAAATATGGATTTCTTAAAATAATGTCCCGGCTATTTGAGAAATTACTCATAATATATGAACGCAGTAGATGGGGTCGTAAAGTGATCAGATGGATCGAATTTTGATGCGGATGTTATACTTTTTTGTATTATCTATAGGATATGAACGCATTAGATGGGGTCGTAAAATGGTCAAATGCTCGAATGTTTAAATGGACAACGTTATAAAACAGCCTCAATCTCTTCGGCGATTCTAAGGGCGGCCTCTTTGGGATTGTTTGCATCTCTGATGGGACGGCCGATCACAAGATAATCCGATCCGTTTTTAACCGCAATTGCCGGTGTAACAACACGCTTTTGATCATGCGTTCCCATTTCATCCCAAACAGGACGTATCCCCGGTGTCACGGCTATAAAATCCCGGCCCAAGGTCTTTTTAATCATCTTCACTTCCCGTCCGGAACAGACGATACCGACACAGCCCGCAGCTTTGGCTTTGGCCGCTCTGTCAACTACGAGTTTCATAAGATCCTCATAAAACACCTTTTTAAACCCGGCATCCTTAATGTCTTCACTTGCAACACTGGTTAAAACCGTAACCCCGAGAACACCGACCCTACCCTTAGCACCGCTAACCGCAGCTTCAAGCATCCTGGGCGTCTCTCCGCAATGAACCGTCGTAAATGCAACGCCCAGATCTGCGATACGTTCCATGGCACGAAACACTGTTTCCGGGATATCATGAAGTTTTAGATCCAAAAACACATCCGAATTTCCTGACGCTTTAATGAAATCAATAAGTCCCGGCCCGGATCGGATAAAAAGTTCCAGTCCCACCTTAAACATGCCCACCGATTCTGACAGTAGTTCAACATACTCTTTGGCCGCCTTCTCTGTCGGAACATCCAGCGGAAAAATAATATAATCTTTAGCTCGCTTCATTTTTTAACCATTCGCCTTTAATCGTATTTGGTTGAATCGTTGAATCGTTAATTGGTTTTGACGATTTGACCAATCGACCATTCGACGATTTGACCAATATTTATGATTTTTTGCTCGCTTCACTTGTTAACCATTCACCTTTAATTTGAGTCAGTTAGCAATAATATTCAAAGCACCGGGTGCTATTTTAACGACCATGGGCAGCATGCCGGGCTGTTCTCCATCCACTTCAAGAAGCACCCGGTCATCTGATATCGCTGCCACCTTTTTACCCGTCAGAGGAATGACTTTGTCAATATCGTATATCCGTCCGTTATAAAGTTTCGACAGATTTAAAAACACTTCAGGGATTGTCAAATCTCCAATGATTGTAACGTGTAACAGACCGTCACAAACTGATGCATCCGGAGCAACCCACATACCCCCACCATGATACTGGCCATTTGCTGCCGCCACGTTCCAAATAACAACCTCCTTTTTATAATCGTTATCGACGCTGATCTGTATCCTTTTTTTCCCATACAAAAAAATGGATATAAGCGTTGCCCACATAAATGAAACAAACGGACCCAGTGCTTTGGTCGTTCGGTTGACCCGTTGGGCAACTTCACCCCCCAGTCCAAAACTGGCGATATTATGGAAAAATCGACAACGATCACGGCCTTGATGGTCTTGAAAAACAAGTACCCCCAAATCAATGCTGCGAACCGAACCTGAAACAATGAGATCAACGGCCTGTTCAATATTTTGTGGTATTGAAACGGTTCTGACAAAATCGCATCCGGTGCCATTTGGGATAAAGCCAAGTGTCACATCCGATGGAAACGATTTTTCATGCATCATGATACCGTTTACAACCTCGTTCAATGTTCCGTCCCCCCCCACACAGACGAGAAGTCTTGTTTTTTCAGCAGCAGCATTTTTTGCAAATACGACCGCATCTCCAGGTCTCCGGGTCATATATGTATCAAAAGGTCCCAGTCGATCTTTAGCAAGTGCCTCAATAAACGGCCAGGTTGATGCTGTTGAGCCATTTCCGGCACTAGGGTTGACGATAAAAGCAGTTTTCGACAAAGCGATATATGGCCTCCATCAAAACGGTTAAGCCTGTTAGCCCGTTGGCCCGTTATCAACTCAACCCACAACGAAAAACGAGCAAACCGGATAACTGGCAAACCATTTATCATCAAATATTTAGCAGTTTATACCAAAGTTTATCGCTAAAAAATACACATAATTCACGGTTACAGAACTACATAGCGCATAATTTCCCATCCTTAAAGAAAATTTTACAACAAGTATTTCACATTCATAATAAATCTATTGAAATAACAGACGTTAAAATGCTATGAAGTCTATTCTAAAAGAACGTTTTTAAAATTTGAGACAACTTTTGGGGAAAAAATGAACATCACCGAAAACCAACAAACGCTCTTACGAATGATTCCCGGGGTGGATTCTATTCTTGAAGTTGCAAAAGCAGATACTTTTTTTGACAATGTTCCGAAATCTGTGCTGGTCCGTTCGATCCGCTCTGTTGTTGAAAACCTCCGAATCATTATTTTGGATGATCAACAGGATATCACGGAAGCGGAGCTTTCCAATTCCGAAATCCTCAATAAAATAAAAGAAAGCGTCCATAAAATGATGACGCCGAACCTGATCCGCATTATCAATGCCACAGGTGTCGTTATCCATACCAACCTTGGCCGCTCATTGCTTGCCGATGATGCCATTAAAAATATTTTAACCATTGCAGGCAGATATTCCAACTTGGAGTTCGATCTATCAAAAGGCGCCCGGGGATCCAGATACAGTATTGTTGAAGACATCCTCTGTGAACTCAGCGGCGCTGAATCCGCCATGGTGGTCAACAACAATGCCGGCGCCGTCTTCCTTTCTTTAGAAACCATCGCTAAAGGTAAAAAAGTGATCGTTTCGAGGGGAGAACTCGTGGAAATCGGCGGATCTTTCAGAATCCCTGATGTAATGGCCAAGAGCGGGGGAATTTTAAAAGAGGTCGGTGCCACAAACCGTACCCATCTTAAGGACTATGAAAACGCCATCGAGCACGATACGGCCCTTCTTTTAAAGGTCCATACGAGCAATTACAGCATCGTCGGATTTACTGCCGATGTTTCTCTTGAAGAACTGGTCGATCTGGGCGCAAAATATAAGATTCCGGTGATGGAAGATCTTGGCAGTGGAACCTTTGTAGATTTTTCAAAATACGGCCTGTTAAAGGAACCCACGGTTCAGGAATCGGTGAAAGCGGGCGCAGACATCGTTACTTTCAGCGGAGATAAACTTCTTGGCGGACCCCAGGCAGGCATCATTGTCGGAAAAAATAATATCATTGAAAAAATCAAAAAAAATCCCATCAACAGAGCACTTCGTATCGACAAACTCACCCTTGCCGCACTCGAAAGTACATTACGACATTACCGAAACATAGAAAAAGGAATGGATGCCATTCCGACTTTACGCCTAATGACACTTCCTTTGGATCGCATTGAATCAAGCGCTAAAACGCTTTTTGAGATGCTCGAGAACATCGGCGATCAAAGATTGTCAGTAGATCTCATCGATATATTCTCAAGGCCCGGCGGTGGCTCACTTCCACTTTTAAAACTCCCCAGTAAAGGCGTAGGGGTCAAAGTACAGGGGATTTCAACCAGTGCCGTTGAAAAACAGATGCGGAACAATGAATGCCCCATTATTGGCAGAATCGAAGAAGATCTCTTTATCATGGATATTAGAACCATACTTGATGATGAACTCCAACTCATTGAAAATGCTTTTAGACATATGCTGAAAAAGGCCGGATCATGACCCACCAAAAGACGAAATTATTTCACAGCCGCTCCTCCAGTAAAGAGTTTCTTTTTTGCAAAACAGATGCTAAGCCCAAAAAAGATACGGCTGAAGTCCTCTCTTCAGTCGAGACAATCAGAATCTTAAAAGCACTCCCGGATATTCTGGTCGGAAAAACCTTTATCGAAAACGCCTTGACCCGATTCGGAACTTCAGAAAAATTTGAATCCATGGTCATCAAAATCGATCGTTTAAATCATGAAGGTTCTGAAACAGCCGGTAACGACCAAATTGGCATCTGGCTTGATGTGGCTATCGTTATTGATACCATATGCAGGCGTGAAAACGGGATGTGGGGACGGCTTGACCAGGGAATGCTCGGATGTTTCTTCTCCCCAACAAATCAAACGTCTTCCCTGGAATTTGCCAAAAAAATAAAAAAAATCCTTTCAGAATCTACAGATGAAACCATTTCCATCGGAATTGCCTCATATCCAACGCTCACCTTCACTAGAGGTCAGATTATTGACAATGCCGGAAAAGCGCTTGATCATGCTGCATTCTTTGGCCCTGATAGTATTGTTTCCTTTGATGCCGTAAGCTTGAACATCAGCGGAGACAACCTGTATCAAAATGGAGATGTCGACGGCGCCATTGCAGAATTAAAAACAGCTCTCTTGCTCGACCCTTCAGATGTCAATATTCGCAACAGTCTGGGTGTATGTTATGGTATTTTAGGGGATTATAAGAAAGCGTCGAAAGAATTTCAAGAGGCCCTTAAGCTTGATCCTGATGAGGTTATGGCCCTATACAACATCGGTTTGGTAAAAATGCTGACCGCCAAAAACTCTGAAGCGCTAAAATACTTTCTGGATGCAGACAAGAAAAAAGAAGAAGATATTTTTGAAGTTGCTTTTCAAATCGGAAGGGTTTATCTGGACATGGGAAAATCGGAGATGGCAAAAGAATTCCTCGAAAAGGCCGTAAAACTGAATCCGAAGTCCTGGTCTGCCCTGAATTCTTTGGGTGAATGCTGCACTGCCTTGAATATGACAGCTGAAGCGATTTCAGTCTATAAAAAGGCCATTCGACAAAACCCGAACAATGCCGAAGCGTTATCAGCCCTGGGTTGTCTGTTTGACCTTTTGGGTGAAAATCCCGAAATTACGACGATCTTTTGTCAACAGAGTATCGATATTGCACCCGAAAACGGCCTTTATCGATACCGGCTTGGCAGCCTTTACCTCAAAAGAAACCAACTTGAAGACGCCTTAATACAGTTCCAAAAGGCTCACGATCTGGGATACAACGCTAAGAAAATGATTAAAAAGATAAAAAAGTTGATTAAGGATGCATGATGCAGAATGCAGGGGTCAGGGTATCATATGGGTTGAACTTAGGGGCTTCGCCCCAACTGGAATAGTGGAATAATGGAGTAATGGAATGATGGGTTCGAAGGAGTTTTTCACAATTAAAATAGATTGTCCGCGTCCTTATTCCCAATATTCCAGCATTCCAACATTCCATTCTTCCTTAAAAAGTTTCTTTCAGCCTGCTAACTACAAAGCTTTTTAGCCATATTCTGGTGCGAAACTTGAGGTTTTAAAATGGTGGTTAAGCAATGAAAAGTATTATCCTGAATACACTTAAAGAAAGCATCAACGTCAAAGACCGATTCATAAAAGAAAACATCGATCTCATTCAAAGGGCAGCGGACATCCTCGCCTCGTGTATTACCTCCGGTCACAAAATCCTACTCTTTGGTAATGGTGGGAGTGCAGCAGATGCCCAGCATATCGCCGCTGAATTCGTCAACCGGTTCCAGATCGAACGGCCGCCGCTTGCAGCCCTGGCATTGACCACCGATACATCCATCATCACCAGCATCGGAAACGACTACCATTTTGATGAAATATTCACCAAACAAATTTTAGCTCTGGGAAGAAAGGACGATATCGCCATTGGGATCAGCACCAGCGGCAACTCCAAAAATGTTATCAAAGCCGTTCACGCAGCAAAAAATATCGGGGTCTTCACCATTGGATTCACCGGTCGTGGTGGTGAACTGGCCGAGTGCGCAGATCATGTTTTTTCTGTAAAGTCAGATGTAACTGCAAGAATCCAGGAAACCCATACATTATTGGGTCATATCTTGTGCGACCTTGTGGATCGGATTTTGTTTCCGGAAAAATTTCACGAATAGTAACACTTTAACCCTTTAAAAACATTATCGCTTTCGAAATCGGTTTGTTTCAAAGGACTAAACTATTACAAAGATAAGAAACATTATGGCACAAAAATTTGAACCCATAGATTTGAGTGGGGTAAAAACATACCCGCTTTCCCAACGAAAAAGCAAAGTATCCACAGCCGCATTTGCAAAAAAATGGCAAAAAGGATCTAATTTTAAGGATTTTCTTGATCGGCTTCCGGATATACTCGCCGGGAATCATCTTAAAACCGTCATCTCATCCACCGTAAAAGCGTTTCGGGAGAATAAAACCATCGTTTTTGCCATGGGAGCACATGTAATTAAAGTAGGCTTAAACCCCATTGTTATCGATCTCATGGAGCGCGGAATTATCACGGCTGTCGCTATGAATGGTGCCGGAATTATTCATGATCTTGAACTGGCCATGGCGGGAAAAACATCAGAGGATGTATCCGCATCCATCGGAAACGGCACCTTTGGTATGGCCCATGAAACAGGTGCTTTTTTATGTGACGCCATCTGTCGTGCCGGGAAAACATCCAGTGGACTTGGGGAAACCATCGGGGCCACAATGATCGAAAAAAAACTTCCTTATTTAGAACATAGCATCCTTGCTGCAGGCGCCCGGCTCGGTATTCCCGTAACGGTGCATGTGGCATTTGGAACCGACATTATTCATATGCATCCCGGGTTTGATGCAAAAGCAACCGGTGAAGCCACCCACAGAGATTTTCGAACCTTCGCATCCGTGGTGAGTACACTTGAAAAAGGCGTTTATTTCAATGTTGGATCTGCAGTCATACTGCCGGAGGTTTTTCTAAAAGCAGTAACATTGGCACGGAATTTAGGACATCGGTTGAATGATTTCACCACAGTGAACATGGACTTCATCCGGCAATACCGTCCTATGACCAATGTGGTGAACCGGCCAACCGCCGACGGTGGTCAGGGATTCCACTTGACGGGACATCATGAAATTATGCTGCCGCTCATTGCTGCCGGGATTATCGAGGAAATCGAATAACTTATATTCACCATCAAGGATAATAAAGGTTGATTTAACCCTGTAAATGATTATGTTATCGCTCAAACTGGAGCAAAGAACTTAGAGGCTTCGCCCCAATTGGCCTCCGGCCCGTAGGGCCTACGCCCCGGAGGGAGTAATGGAGTTATGGAAAGATGGGTTTGAAGGCGTTTTTAACCATTTAATTTAGGTTGTTT
>CAXMTB010000096.1:7639-11850 GCA_964195835.1 uncultured Nitrospinaceae bacterium
TGTTTCCGCCCTTATTTCCAATATTCCATTCTTCCATGCCGGATGCATAAACAGGTTACCATTAAAAAATATTTGATAAGAGTAAGTTGAAGAATTTTCGAGACATTAAATTTAGGAGCAAACAATAATGCCGATTTATGAATACCATTGCGATAAATGCAATAAAGATTTTGAGCGCCTGGTTTTCGGGAACGAACAACCCGATTGCCCCTCGTGCAATAGCAAAAAAGTGAAAAAACTCATGTCTGCATCTACCTTTTACAGCAGGGGTGGGCATGGAGAAACCGTCAAGGCTGCCGCCGGGGCATCATCATGTACCGGATGTGCCGCAACCAGCTGCACAAGCTGTGATCACTGATGGACAAAACACTAAAAATAGGAACCAGAGGAAGCAAACTCGCGCTCTGGCAGGCAAACTGGGTCAAATCAGCCCTTGAGGCCGAAGATTCCTCCCTTTCTATCGAACTGGTAATAATAAAGACAAAAGGAGACAAAATTCTCGATGTCCCTCTTGCCCAAGTGGGTGGCAAAGGTCTTTTTGTCAAAGAAATCGAAGACGCACTTTTAAACGAAAAAATAGACATTGCTGTTCACAGCATGAAGGATATGCCAGGTGAAATACCGGAAGGGTTATGTATCGGCGCAATCCCTGAGCGAGAAATTCCTCAAGATGTTCTGATTTCCAGAAACAAAAAGCGCCTTTCAAAACTGGCTCCTGGTGCCAAAATCGGCACCAGCAGCCTTCGGCGCAAGGCACAGCTTCTTCATGCCAGACCGGATCTGGTCGTATTGCCTCTAAGAGGGAATCTTGATACGCGTCTTAAAAAGCTCGAAACTGAAAATCTTGATGCCATCATCCTGGCAGCGGCGGGTGTCAAGCGCCTGGGACTTGAAAACAGAATAACCGAATATCTGGATGAAAACATCATGCTCCCGGCAGTCGGTCAGGGAGCGCTCTGTATTGAAATCAGGCAACATGATCCGGAAGTAGAATCGATTGTTAAAACATTAGAGCACCATCAAACGAGAACGATAATTATGGGAGAACGTGCCTTTTTGAAGCGTCTTGAAGGCGGTTGTCAGGTTCCCATTGCAGCTCATGGAAAAATCGAAAAAAACATATTTACGATTTGCGGTCTTGTTGCAACAATTGACGGAAGAACCCTCATTAAGGAAACCTTTTCGGGTCCTGAGAATTCATCCGAGATGATCGGTGTAGAACTTGCTGAGCGTCTCGTTTCAAGGGGGGCAGAAACAATAATGGAAAACCTTAAAACGGATCTAAATCTAAACCATGAAAGGTAAAGTCTATATAGTCGGTGCCGGGCCCGGTGATCCGGGACTGATTACTGTAAAAGGATTGGAATGTATCAAACAGGCAGACGTTCTCATTTATGATTTTCTTGCATCCTCAGCTTTATTAAAACATGCTTCGAAAAATGCAGAGATCATCTATGTGGGGAAAAAGGGAAGTGATCATACTTTTTCCCAGGACAGTATCAACACCCTTATCGTTGAAAAGGCAAAAATCGGTTTAACTGTTACCCGACTTAAGGGAGGTGATCCTTTTATATTCGGCCGCGGTGGTGAAGAAGCTGAGGTCCTGTTTAATGCAAACATCCCATTTGAAATTGTACCCGGTGTCACGTCGGCCATCGCAGCACCGGCCTATGCCGGAATTCCACTGACTCACAGAAAATTCACCTCCACACTTGCTTTTGTAACCGGTCATGAAGATCCTACAAAAAAAGAATCGAGTATCGACTGGAAATCACTTGCCAAAGGAATCGGGACCCTTGTTTTTCTGATGGGGGTCAAAAATTTGCATCATATCAGAGAAGGTCTTATTAGCCACGGTATGCACCCCGATACCCCCGCAGCCCTTGTTCGCTGGGGAACCACCGCCAAACAAGTCACTGTTACAGGAACAATCGACACGATTGTTGAACTTAAAAATGCCAACGGTATCAAACCACCTGCTATTCTTGTTGTAGGTCACGTCGTAAAGTTAAGAGAAAAAATAAAATGGTTTGAAACCAAACCTCTGATGGGACGAAGCATCGTGGTTACCCGATCCAGGGAACAGGCCAGCGACCTGGTCAAACGTCTTTCCGATCTTGGTGCAGAGTGTTTGGAATGCCCGACGATAACGGTTGTCCCGCCGGATGATTTAAAGCCCTTAGACATGGCCATTGAAAATCTTTCTTCTTATGACTGGCTGATGTTTACCAGCGTCAACGGCGTTAATTTCTTTTTTAATCGCCTTTTTGAAAAAAACAACGATGTCCGCGCCTTGAACCATGTTCATACAGCAGTCATCGGCCCGGCTACGGCCAAAAGGCTTTTTGATTTTGGACTCAAAAGCGATATTGTTCCCGAAAGTTACAGGGCCGAATCTGTTGTCAAGGCATTTGCAAGAGAAGATATCAGTGGGAAAAGAATACTGCTGCCACGTGCAAAAGAGGCAAGGCAGGTATTGCCCTTAGAGCTGACAAAAATGGGAGCTGTTGTTGATGACGTCACAGCATACTGTAACCAGGCGGTTAAAGACGACGCTGACATCATTTTAAAACGACTTAAAGAACGCACCATAGATATGATTACATTTACAAGCTCGTCCACCGCAAAAAACTTTCGTGCCCTTCTTCCATCTGAAGGTTTGGACAACCTGATTCAAGGTGTCACTATTGCCAGCATCGGTCCCATAACTGCCGATACCGCCCGCAATCTTGGATTCGATGTTCATATCGTTGCCGAATCTTACACCATTGCTGGACTGTGTGAGGCAATTCAGCAATACTATCATAAAACTTAAACCTCAATTGAACGTAAACAAAACCGAGAACGATCATAATATATTTATTTCGGCCCGCGAATTCAAAGTCTTTTTAACCATATTTGGGTGAATATCTTTAGAAATTACTAGATATTGCAATAGTTTAGTCCTTTGAAACAAGTCGATTTCAAAGAAGCTTCAGGTATGATTAAATTTTTGGCTGGAAGCTGTTTGAGGGGATTAGGGATCGTTTTGAAAGAACCATAGGCGATTTAACTTTATGGATGAAACCCCCTGTTAAAGCAGAAATCTTTATTAATAGCCCGGGCAGGTTCTTTCATTACGAGCCCTTATTCACGAGTTTTATCCGCCTTTGGCGTGATCTTTCAGCAAAAATTTAATTATATCTGAAGCGGTAATGTTTCCAAAAGGCTAAAGTGTTACTAAATATTTAATTTTTCGGGATAATTTTTTTCTGGAGAAAATAAATGACAACACACACACACAATCATGTTGAAACATATAAAGGTCTCGTGGGGCTTGGTTTCGACCGGGAAACCGACGAAAATACGATTATCTATTATCTTCAGAAATTCTCCGATGACACGCTCATAAAAGAATTGATCACGAGACTATCCAATGAAGAGCTGGAAGAAATTTTTTCTCTGACGACACGGATCCTTAAGAAGCATCTTAAGGATCCGGAGTATCACCGCCTTTTTTTAAAAGACAATCATCCATAAAATCGGGAGTAAAGCAATGTTCACTGAAAAACAGCTGGATAGGTATGCAGATACGTTACTGTGGGGGCTTAAAACTGCCAGAACCAAAAAATTTAAAAAAAATGACATTGTGCTCATCCGTTATGATATGCCGGCTGTCCGACTTGCCGAAATTGTTTATGCAAAACTTATGGATATGGGAATTCATCCTGTCCAGCGCACAAACCCAACCGCAAATATGGAGCAGCACTTTTTTGGACAAGCAAATAACAAGCAGATTATTTTCCAGCCACCCGGTGAAAAAGAACTTTTTAACCGTTTAAACGGCGGCATTTTTCTATATGCGCCTGAATCCATAACACACTTGAGTCATATAGATCCAAAAAAGATCGGCAAAGCTGCCGTGGCTCGAAAATATTTACGTGATATACTCGATGTCCGGGATCAGGCCGGTGATTTCGGATGGACCCTGTGCGCCTTTCCCACAAAAGAATTGGCCAGACATGCCAAACTTTCAATGAAGGCCTATACAGCCCAAATCGTAAACGCATGCTTTCTGGACAAAATTTCACCGGTTTCGCATTGGCAAGATATTTTTCATAGCGCAACATCCATTAAAAAGTGGCTCAACAGCATGAATGTGAATGCCTATCATGTTGAATCAGAAAATGTAGATCTTACGATAACACCGGGAGAAAAAAGAAAATGGATCG
>CAXMTB010000097.1:0-11660 GCA_964195835.1 uncultured Nitrospinaceae bacterium
CATCTAATTTATTAGTGTGGACAAGAGGTCAATATAACAATTTGTTATAATTTAGCAAATGGATATACTTATTTAAACGAAATTATTTTTTGGTTGAAATTAATCAACTGTCCTTTGATATCGAATTTTAGAACAAATTATGAAAAACCATAAACATCAATATCTCGTAGGCCTTTTGGTACCTTAATCCGTTAATATAGGGTCTCATCGTGATGGCTATAATTCTTTATTGTTTCTAAACGAAATTAAGCCTATAACTAATCATAAACCTTGAAACTGGTCGTAATATATTTAGAGCTCGGAGTTTAAATGCATAAACTGATAGTTGCTATTTCAATATCAGCAATGTTGACACTTGCCGGTTGTGTCTATGTTGTGGATCAAAATTTAGTAGTGAGCCAACGGGGTAACAAAAGCACCATAAATATTGCGGACAATTGTAGCACCGATCCACTGATGAAACCTATTGTTTCGACGTTAGGGTACGTGGGAGCACTCGATTCCAACGGCTTCAGTCTGTTAAGCTGGAATATACAGAAAGGGATGAGGGTTGGATGGAAAGAAGATTTTCGTCGCCTTAGTTATAACAAAGATCTGCTTATTATTCAGGAGGCTTACCTGACTGATGCAATGAGAGGATTGCTTCAGGAAAACCATCACCACTGGGATCTGGCCCTTGCCTTTGAATACAAGGATAATAAAACCGGTGTGTTGACGGCTTCAAAAGTTGAACCGAGTTTTTTATGTACCTTCCGAAACAAAGAGCCTCTGATCAGAATACCAAAAACCATCCTGATCACCCGATATCCGCTGTCCGATGGAAATCAGGTAGTAATGGTGGCCAATGTTCATCTAATCAATTATACACTACCGGTTTCACAATTCCGAGCCCAATTGAAACAACTGGAGAAAATACTGTCAAAACATCAAGGGCCACTCATAATTTCCGGTGATTTCAACACTTGGAATGATGAACGCATGGCTGTTGTTGATACTATAGCCAGCAGTCTATATCTGAAAGCGGCAATTTTTAGCGAAAACTATCGAGCTACCGTCTTTGGCCATAATGTCGACCACATCTACTATCGAGGGCTGGAAATCATTAAAGCGCTCTCTATCAAAATAACTACTTCCGACCATAATCCCTTGATAGTTAAATTCAGACTGACCAATGAGCCTTAAACAGGTATGAGCCTTGCCTAAATTTCCTGTAATTTTATGAGGTTGGGTAAAAATTTGTAAAAAATAGCGATTGACAACCCGACTCGCCTTTGGTAAGGAGTTTTGATTGTCACCGCAAACGATTAACTTTTATATGTTGCGGTTTCTATGAGCTCCATACACAATAATAAACTTTCAATCTACCCGCTCTCAAAAAGCGAGTACTTATCAATCATTCAAGTTATCACAATTGCTTAGAGGCACCAGCAGGGGGTCTAACCCACCACGCGAAATACCAACGGCTTGACTGATGTGGGAGGTTTTGAGATGACGGATTTCCGACTTTGCAAGATTTTGGTACTGCTGGTTTTCGTTGGGCTCTTTGCCGGCTGTGCGACGGTGTCCTTTGATCAACCCAAATCCTACAGCGTCGCCATCACCGACACCGGCGATACATTATTGGGCAAGTCCGTTGCAGACTGGGTCGCATTGAATGAAGGGCTATCTGGTTTCTATCCCCTGCGCCAAGGCATGGATGCGCTTGGGGTCCGACTCCGGCTGGCGGAAAGGGCTGAAAAAAGTATCGACCTGCAGTATCTCCTGATGAAAGATGATACGGCCGGTGCCGTGATGACCAACGCGCTGCTCAAAGCCGCAGATCGGGGCGTTCGGGTTCGTTTCCTTATCGATGACATTTTAACCACCGTTCCCGATCGCATCTTCCTACTCATGAATCAGCACCCCAATATCGAAATCCGCATATTTAATCCTATTTCCCGGCGCGGCATCTCGGTGTTTAACTTTATCGGCCATTTCAGTCAGGCAAACCGGCGCATGCATAACAAATCGTTTACGGTGGACACTTCGATCAGCGTGGTCGGCGGCCGTAATATCGCCGATGAATACTTTGAGCTCAAAACGGACGTTGTGTTTGTCGACTTCGACGTTTTGGCCCTGGGCCCCATCGCGGTGGATATATCCAAGTCCTTTGACGAATACTGGAATCATTCGCGAGCGGTTCCCATCGAGCAGTTCGCCAGCAGCCCAAAGAAAGAAGATCTGGAAACCGTTCGCGCAGAAGTCGCTGATAAACTCAACAATATCTACGAAACGGTCTATCAAAAAGCACTGAATAGCCAGTTGCTGCAGGACCTCATCACCGATCGACAACCACTGTTCGCTGCGCCGGCAAGGGTTCTTGCCGACAGGCCCGACAAGCTGATCCACAAGATCGATGAAGCGCATATGCTGCTGGCAAAAGACTTACGTGATGTCGTACTAAGTGCCAAAATAGAAGTTATTTTCATTTCACCCTACTATGTACCTGGCAATGGCGGTGTGCAGTTAGTTCGCGACCTTGTCGACAAGGGGGTGCGGGTCGTTATTGTCACCAATTCACTGGCGTCCAACAATCACATACCGGTGCATTCCGCTTATGCGCGCTACCGCAAGGCTGTCATCAGAGCCGGCGCCGAGCTTTATGAAGCGCGGGCCAATGCGGCGCGTGAATTGCCGGGTAGTGAAGACGGTCCGGATGTACTGACCCTGCATACCAAAGCGTTCTACATTGACCGAAGTAAATTGTTCGTCGGCTCGCTGAATCTTGATCCTCGCTCCATTGAGATCAACGCCGAAATGGGCCTGTTGATTGACTCTAAGGCCTTGGTCGGAAGCTTGATCCAAGGTGCGAATGAACGCCTGGCGATCCTCACCTATCGGGTACGCGAAAACGACAAAGGCCAGCTTGAGTGGCACGGCCGGATCAACAACCGCGACGTGATCGAAACCAAAGAACCCTTGACAGGTTGGTGGCTCCGCTTCAAGGCTTGGTTTATGAAGATCGCCCCTGAAAGTCAGCTATAGGAGACTCTAAGATTGCAAAGCCAGCAACTATTTGATTTGGAATATTTTTTAACGATATGTTTTGGATATCACATTAATTCAGTGGGTTGATAGTCGTACTTTATTGCAGGTATCAAAGGTTTGGAGTTGATGATTTCATCTCGAAATCGTCAAGATTTTTGGGTTCAATTTTTCAAGGTCAAAGGCAGGAACCTACAATTTAAGGATAGTAACTTTATGGTAGGGGTGACATTATTTTCATCCAGCCTTTATTCGCATTTAACTCAACAGATGCCGACTAATTACTTTGTTAAATCCTGAGGTTTCGGTGTAATTGATCGGCTTGGGCCAGGTCCCAAGTCATACCCATCTGCCGGAACATGCCAGTGGCCTTGGCAAGATACTCTTTGGCCGTTTCATTTTCCCCCCTACTCGTGAGCAAGTGAGCGTAGCTTGCGTAGCTCCGGGCCAACTCAGGTTTTGCGTCGATTTCCTGTTGAATTTGTATGGCCTCCAAGATAGCCCGATCAGCTTTTTCAGGATCTGAAGGTTCCAGGCGGGATAAGATTTCAGCAAAGGTTCGGTTAGCAAAGGCAATGACGTATTTATCGTTTGTTTCTTCGCCCAGGCGGATCGCTTCTTGGCAAAGTTGAGACCCTGTTTCGAGTTCCCCAAGCATAAAGAGGCAAGCCGCAAGGGCTGTTTTCTGCCAAGCAAGCCAGAACTTGGTCCCAATCTTTTCAGCAAGGGCTAAACTTTCTTCAAGTAACTCTCGTCCCCGGTCAGGGTCTCCGATCATTGCACGGGCTCGACCCTTCCAAGATTTTACCAAATAAAGCCGGAAAAGATCTTCTGCTTTTTCAGCGATACGTATCGCCTTCTCATAATCCTTAATCGCCTGAGTCCATTCACCTTGCTGGTCACCGATGCACCCTCTCAAATGATAGGCATTTGCCTTTGCAAAAGGGTTTTGAATCTCCCGGGCCAGTTGGATAGCATGGTCGGCGTGGGCGAGAGCTCGATCAAATTCGCCCAAAAAAGCTAAAACATAGCCTGATAGTGCCGATGCTGTGGATTCCTCGACTTTGTTCCCGATCCGTCGCATCTGCTCAACACTCCGCTCCAAAAACTGAATGGCCTGAACAAAATCTGACAGTTGGTAGTAGACTCGCCCCATGAGATTGACCGGGGAAGCCGCAAGGGCATCATCTCCCAACCGATCTGCAATCATGAGGCTCTGTTTAGCATACTCCATGGCGATCTGCGGGCTCCAGAGAACATAGTGGATTCTTCCAAGCCAATAGAGAACCCGCGCCAAACGAGGTTCATCGTTCAAGGCTTCTGCCAGGGTATGAGCCTGTTCCAAGTTCATGCGATCTCGCTCTATATCTTGTCGTGTTATCCCAACGGCAGCGAGCTTAAGGGCAGCGTCAATTTGCCATTGCTGAACCTCTGGAGATTCGGGGAGGGACTGGGACATCGTAAAAGCCTGCTCATAGTAGCTCGTGGCTTCAGTGTTTGCATAAAGACCGGCAGCCTGGTCTCCTGCTAACAAGGCGTATTCGATGGCTTTATCCTGTCTATCACTACGGATATAATGATAGGCCAAAATCGGTGCTTGCTCTTCCAAACGCTCGGAGTAAAGTTCCTCAATGGCCAGTCCGATAGCGCCGTGAAGCTCCTTCCGCCGTTGCAGAAGCAAAGTTTCATACACAACTGTCTGTGTCATCACATGCCTGAAGGTGTACTCAGCTTCGGGTAAAACCCGGATTTGCTGGATCACCTCCAGGGCCTTCAATGCTTCAAGCGATTCGGAAAGCGTAGCTTTGACCGAATAGATCCTTTCCAGAATCCGCTGACCAAACACTCTGCCGATAACAGAGGCCAGCCGTATGGCTTCTTTTGTATTTCTATCTAGCCGATCCAGCCGGGTACGGATAATTGCCTGTACAGTATCAGGTAGGCTTAGTTTGGTCAGAGATTGGGTCAAGGTCGCCTCTTCGTCTTTGACCACCACCACGCCCTCTTCAATTAGAGAATAGCATACTTCTTCAATAAATAACGGGTTGCCGTTGGTGCGTTCATGGATCAATTTCCCCAATCCTTCCGACAGATATGTTGTTCCTGTGACTGACTTGATTATGTTCTCAGTGTTCGAGGCATCCAAGGGTTTCAAAATAACTGGAGTGTGATAGCTCATGTAACCCCAACTGGCTGGATAGATAGGCCGGTAAGTGACCATTACCATCAAAGCGCAAGGAGCTGTCATGCCAATCAAGTTTTTCAAAGCCGGTTGTGAAGCGTCGTCGCTCCAGTGCCAATCTTCCAGGATCATTACCATCGGCCTATGTTGCGTGTTCAGAGTAATTATCGCAGCCAGAGCTTCCTCCATAGCTTTCCGCAGCTCCTTCCCTTGCAGATGTGCGGGCAAAGGATAGTCGCTTTGGATGGACAACAAGTGAAGATAGAGTGGGATAAACTGCTCTAACGAAGGATCGATCGCCTTGATGTTGGTCACGGCTTTTTCCAACAACTCCACTGGACTATCTTCTTCTATCAGATGGAGCCCCCGCCGCAAAGCATCTATAAAGGGCAAATAAGGAATATCACTCCCATAGGATTGACACCTTCCTTGCAAAACCGTGATCTTTTCCCGGTCCAATCTGTGCCGGAATTCATAGTGCAAACGACTTTTGCCCACTCCTGCTTCTCCCACCACCGTGACGAATTGACCTTCTCCCTGGAGTGCTTTATCAAGGCAGGCATGGAGGATAGTTAATTCCTGATCTCGTCCGGTGTAGGGTGTAAACCCTTTTTGCTCTGCAACCTCAAATCGGGTTTGAATCTTTGACTCTCCTATGACTCGATAGGGAACTGTTGGTTTGGTTTTCCCTTTCATCCTGATCTCTTCAAGGGCTATCGTCTCGAAGTAGGGTGCAATCAATCTCTTCGTCTCTGGGCTGACCAGAATGTCGTCCGATCCCGCCTGCGATTTAAACCTCGCCCCGGTGTTTACCGTTTCGCCGGTGATACCATATAAGCCATCTCGGTCATCTCGTAGGTTGGTTACGATCAGCCCGGTATTGATTCCGGTGTGCATTGTGAGCGGTTTTCCAATGCGACCTTCTACCTCAGGGCTCATCTGTCGGACCATCTTATGCAATTCCATGGTAGCTTTGACAGCCCGGAGAGGATCATCTTCATGGGCCGTGGGAATTCCAAACAGGGCCAAGATCTCATCCCCAACAAACTGATTGACGATCCCTCCATAACTTTCCACTATGCGCACCGCTTCTTCCTTGATCCGGCCCATAATCCCTTCAACCTCTTCGGGATCGAGCTGTTCATTCATCGCCGTGTATCCGGAAAGGTCGGAGAAAACAATAGTGGCCTGGCGGCGTTCCCCTTCGGCAAAAACCGCCGGTCCAGATGTGTCGGGAAGCACATCAGGTTGTTGTGAAGATTCTAATGATTCTTTGAGCACAAACGGTTTTGAGAGATCGTAACCGCATTCATCACAGAAAATACTATCTGATTTATATGATTGTCCACAAGATGGGCACCCCAGTTCCAATTTTTTTCCACATTTTTTGCAAAACTTTGCCCCGTCTCTATTATCAAACTGACATTTTGGGCACTTCATTTTTGATGCCTTTCTGATGAATATAGTTGTTTGGATTGTAGGCAGAAAATACAATCAATACTAGCTAGTGGGTATCGATTTTAAATAGAGATTTCTTACAGCATGAGAGGTCGTTTCAAGAGAGAAGAAAAACACAAAACAGAAGGGTTATTCCAGTTTAAAAGGAAAAAGCACTGTTTCTCTATTGCCATAAGGTGGCATTAACTGTTCCACAAGGTGGCATTAACTGTCAATATGTTTTGACGTTTTTATGGATTCGATCTTAGCGCGATAGCTTAATGAATTATCATTGAACAGCTATTGGAAATGATGTGATGGAAAGGATGGGACTAATGGAAGGTCTACTTAATTCAACAAAACCACTACCCGTTGCGGTTGTTTCTCTCACGGTAAAAGTGCAGATACCTTGCAAGTATCACCTGATACTGTTTCTTCGATATCGAAGGGATATCACAACAATTTAAAGATGTCCCAAAGTTGTGTTTACTTGCCAGTATCTGGGCCATAAATTATTTTCCAGGCATTGTGATATGGGTTATAGTCTAACTTGGATGTTTCCTCATCCTTATGAATTATTTTTAAGCTAAATAATAGCAAATTTGGCTCTTTATGATAATTCTTCAACCGCTTCTCTCATCAGTTTGCCGACAGCCATCTTTTGAGGGCACCTTTGTTCGGCCAAAGAATAATCCGTAAGTATCATTTGCTTGCGGGTAATTACGGGTAATTTCTGAAATCGTGTTTTAGCCCGCTGAGGGTTCCCATAACTGCGGGCATACATGAGACAACGCATAACGTCGCTAATGGGGATATTACCCTGGATGGAAGATTCACATATATCGGAACAACCTGCACAATAATGTGAACGTGTTTCCAGTGCATATTGTCGAAGCAGCTCCATATCCCGAATGGAAAGCTTCGTCTTATCCAGTGCAGCGGCAACGTTAGACATCAAAATCGTCAGGTTGGGCATTTCCGAGCATATACAACAGATATCTGGATTGTCCCAAACGGCTTTAAGTTTGGCCTGAGCGTCAGTGAATCCTTTTTGTAAAAAGCGACCGGCCAGTTTAAGCTCGGTATCGCTGTCGGTATTCACTTGGCCGCCGCCTTGGGTTTTCATTGCTATTAATCCGATGCCTGCCTTGGTGCAAGCCTCCACCGCTTTTTTCATTTCATCGGTGTGCATCAGTCGATAATTGTAACGCATCATGATACCGTCAATCCAACCAAGTTTGGAAGCCCCCAGCATGCAAGCTTCCATGTTGCTGTGGGTACTGAATCCAAAAAAACGGATTTTGCCCTGGGATTTCTTTTTGTCGGCCCATACTTTGGTCTCATCATCCAGATCGTTTATGCTTCTCACTGAGTGTACAAAAAAGAGGTCAATATAATCGGTTCTCATACGTTTAAGAGACAGGTCAAGGTCCTGGCTCATTCCATTTAGTGTCCATGCATGGGATTTTGTCACCAAAAAAATCCGTTTGCGATCTTCCGGATATTTTTCCAGGTATTTGCCGATACCCTTTTCGCCCTTGCCGCCCATGTAAGTATTCGCCGTATCCCAATAGGTCACTCCCCATTTGAAGGCCTGTTTTAGTACCAAAAGACTCATGGAAGTGTCGAGACTTCCCCCAAAAGCCAATATGGAGACATTGATTTCCGTTTTTCCGAACGGACGAGTCGGCACTTTTCTTGGCCCTTCGGAGGCTTCAGTCAAAGGGTTGAAAGCTGTTAAGATTGATCCCACACTCGCTGCACCGGTGGCTTTCAAAAAGTCTCTTCGTGACAAGTTATGTTTTTCTTTTAACATATAGGATGCTTCGTATTTGAGATAGGTTTTATAATATTAAGCGATTAAAAATATATGCGATCACATACATTTTTGGACACGTATTACGCATAGTGAAATGCAGATATCTTGCCATAAGCACAAGTTAAAGCATCTCAATTTCTATTACATATATCCTATTTCTTACAAAATTGCAAAAAAAGGCAAACCCCTCAAAAAGGATTTCCTCCTTAAAATATAGTGCTAATAGTCTCTTATTTTGGAGTTTGTTGAATTTGTTTTTTCTCCTTTCGTCGCTCTGTTATATCAAAGGCATAGTGTAAGTATAAATCCTCATCAATTGGGTGCCAGTGAGCATCCCATGTGATATATAAAGTTTCGACTTCCAAATGTTTAGGCTTGCCTGTCGCCCAAACTTCGGGAGCTAAACACCATGGACACGGTTTATCTCTCTGTGCCCAAGTTTCATAACAGGTGGTTCCTGGAACAGCGCCAGCCTTTATTCCAGCTTCGTTAGAAAAAACAATTTCACGGGTCTTTCTACGAATCAGTAGAGCTACACAAGGCATAGCATCAAGGAGGATGTTGCTTAAATGTGTCTTTTCTTTTAAAGACTCCTCTACGTTCTTTCGTTCAGAAACCTCTTTCTCCAAATTTTTAACCCTCTGTTCTAATTCTTCATAGGTTGGTTTCTCGGCCATTTGAAATCCTCCAATTTAACGGGATAGACGATAGAAAATAACAAACTATATAGAACGAAATATGTTTGGCGTAAATTCTTAATTGCTTGCCTGAATCATACATTTCCAGAAATTGAAAATTCGGGATTCAAATCAGCAACTCGATTTTATTCTTTTAGTTTCTGGAATATCGTACAACTTGTCAAAACAACCATCTCCAATTGATTCCTTATATATATCATAAAAGCGAAAAGGGCAAACCTACTAAAAAGGATTTGCCCTATTGAAAAGCGATATCACAGGTTCTGAACAGGTTTCAAAAATCAAGATACATAGCAGTTATCAAAGTACGGGTAATAATAAAAAGGCAGAGCCAAATGACCCTGCCTGTTAAAATAATCTTTGTTATTCTGATGTATTTGGTTTTTCGAGTCCGCCTCTACGCTCCTTTCCAGATCTGCGTTCAGGAATGTGATAATCATAAGAGAATTCACGCCTATCAATATCCAAACGCCTATCATTATTATCAGTCAATGGAGTGTTCAAAGTAAGCTATTTTTTAAATTTTTTGCGTCCAAATCCTGCAAGACCAACTAATCCAAAGCCAAGCAGTAGAAGTGTAGCGGGTTCGGGAACTGCACTAATGTCACCACCGGTTGAAGGTTCTCCAGGAGAGGCAACTGGTGTTGAAGTTGTTGAAGTGAAGCTTGATGTGGTGAACGAATCATCAGACGAAGGGCAGCCTACAATGCCAAAAAACATAATCACAATACATAAAACCATAAATAATTTCTTCATCTTTCCCCCCTTTATTACACAACTGGAAATAAAATAATTCCCAGTTTGCCTTTTTCTTGGATTCATAATTATACTTATGAATCAATAACTATGCAAAATTCATGCAAAACAATAAGTCAACTGTTAATAATAGAAAATTCAGATGGTTAATGTAAATTTGATGAAAAATAGGTACGCAAACTCATAGAAAAAACTATGTAATTGTGGGGTAAATTACATAAAACTATTACATTATCTACATAGTGTTGTTAACTGATTCAAATGGTTATGTCCTATATGGAGGTAGCGGCGGATTGGAAGTTCCCATGGGAAGGAGGGATAGGCTAATTTAAGATACCTTGCCAGTATTTGGGTTGTAAACTATTTAATAGGCATTGTGATATCTATAAAATTTGAGGTTTGAAATTCCTGCCATACATATCAGTGATCAAAAGCTTTATCAAATCCAGATTTTAATTAGGAATCAAACAAATTATGTTTGATTGGAATTTGAATCGTAGGGCTGACCTCATATTGGGCTTCAGTAAGTTGGTTTTTTGATGCAAATTTTTGAGCTTGTTTTTGATGCTTAATTCTTTCCCAGACATATTTCCCAGGTCCATTATAAAAAAGATATATTTTTCCAGTTTCTGAAATTCCCAAAGCGATAAGATATTCCGGTTCCATTCTTATTGCCACTGATCCTCGACCTGTGCATCTGACTTGAATATTTATAAACCTATTTTGATCAAACCAAGAACAGTTATGTTCTTTCTTATCAGAGCCAAATTGTAGACCAAACGCAATTTTTGCAGCGATCTGTCCAATAGTTCCTAAAAGGTGACCGTCAGGTGTGCATCTGGGAATATTAAATTCACGTCCAAGTTCATTTGCAATTTCATATATCGAAGCGATTTTGTTCTTGAATTCTCTTACATCCATTTTTAATCTCTAACCATTGATTATATAGTTTTATTTATTGTTTAACGTATAATGATATACAGAAGTGTTGTAAAATATGATGTCTTCAAATTTCAGATACCTTGCCAATATTTCGATCATCACCGAATCATTTCAAATACAGATATCATAATTGGCGGTTGTCAAGTTAAGTTCGTCCTCTATCACCTAATTATCGATGATAGATAACTCGACAATAGAATACCCTGTATAATGATCATCTGGAATTTTTGAAGTTATTAGAGTTTTAAAAGTTTTGCCACCACCTAATGATTCAGATCGATTGTATTCCATGTCCAATAAATCACCAATTTTCAATTCTTTGAACACAGAGGAATTTTGTTTTACAAGAACATATGGCCCGTTTGAGTTATTATATCGTAATCTAAATAGGTGGAATAACCCACTTCCATTTAAAAAGAACTGAACACTGTGGTATTCGCCTGAAACGATTTTTGCTTTAAATCTACGCTCGGCCAAGTCGATTACGTTGTGATTTCCAATTTTAATTAACTCGAACATTTGTAAGCTATCCTTATGAAACTTTAATTTTGATATAGAATATTAAGTTTGAGAAATCTTATTTTGTCATATGCAAAAACCATGCAAAATCAGTTTGTTGCGGAATGCTTCAATTTAAATTGCAATAATATTAGAGGTTTACATTAATTGAAAGGTCTGGTTGGCAGTACAGATATATACTAAAAGCACCTGAAATTATGAGGTATGCTCCATAAGATTTATGAAAAGTTTTACATAATATTAACCCATGGAATAGGGGTTCGGTGGTGAATAGGACTTCCCT
>CAXMTB010000098.1:0-291 GCA_964195835.1 uncultured Nitrospinaceae bacterium
AAGATCAAATAACATTAACGGCCTTGTAAAAAAATCGTTTTTGTGATTCCTACTAAGCCGTCAAAACAATAGATTATGTTTAACCTAATCTGAGCATTTTAAATTAGATTTAAAAAAGGTTAATTCAAATGAAACAAGACGTCATCGTACGCTTTGCGCCCAGTCCCACAGGATACCTTCATATCGGTGGGGCACGCACAGCTATTTTCAACTGGCTATTTGCCCAAAAGACCGGCGGCAAAATGATTCTTCGGATCGAAGATACGGATGCGGAAAGATCCACCGAAGAAT
>CAXMTB010000098.1:301-11644 GCA_964195835.1 uncultured Nitrospinaceae bacterium
GGGAATTGTCGACGGTTTGAAATGGCTGGGAATTACCTGGGATGAAGGACCCTATTTTCAGTCACAGTTTATTCAAGAACATCTGGCTTCAGCCCGTAAACTTTTGGAATCCGGACATGCCTACAAGTGTTTTTGCACCATAGAAGAACTCGAATACAAGCGACAGGAGGCACTGAAACAGAAAAAAGATCTGAAATACGACGGCACATGTCGCCAATTGACATTGGATGAGGTTACCGAAAAGGAAACCGCCGGAGTTCCTTACACCATCCGCATGAAAGTGCCGAAAGTCGAAGGCTCCGTCAGTTTCGAGGATATCGTCTATGGAACCATTGAATATAAATATGAAGATATCGAGGACTTTGTCATTGTCCGTTCCAACGGTCAGCCCCTTTATCTTTTGTCAAATACCGTTGATGATATCCGTGACCGGGTGACCCATATTATTCGCGGACAGGACGGGCTATCCAATACTCACCGGCAGATTTTGATCTACCAGGCGCTGGGATCCCCTATACCGCAATTTGCCCATATGTCGCTCACCCTCGATCCTAAAAAAGCCAAGATCTCGAAGCGAAAACATGGTGAACTGGTGGCCGTTCATTTTTACAGAGAACACGGCTTCTTACCATGGGCATTGGTAAATTTTTTGGTCCTTTTAGGTTGGGCAACCCATGAATCGAGAGAAATTTTTTCAAAAAATGAACTGATTGAGGCATTTTCTTTACAGAGGATCAATCGCGCCAACTCCATCTTCAATGTCAACAAGGATGATCCAAAATATTTTACCGATCCAAAAGCCATCAGCATTAACGCCCACTACCTGAGAACCATGCCGGTTGATCGAATCGAGCCTTATGTTCGGGCTGAACTGGAAAAAGCGGGAATCTGGGACCCGGCGTATGAAAGTACCAAGCGCCAGTGGTTTCTGGGTACCATTGAACTGATTCGAAGCCGGTTTCATGTGACCACCGATTTTTCGACCCGGGGCCGGGCTTATTTTTCGGATGATTTTCCTATCGAAGATAGAGCTTTGAAAAAAAATATCGTCAAGCATCCTCAGCTTAAAGAATGGCTTCCGATGATGGCGGGTCGTCTGGAGGGTTTAAAGGAGTTTACAGCCCCTGAAGCCGAGAATATCATTCGTGATATGGCGGAAACCCTCGATATTAAACCCGGCGTCTTGATCAACGGCATTCGAACCGTTGTCACCGGTCAGCTGGCCGGCCCGGGGCTGTTTGATATTTTGATCACCATCGGTCAACGTCGTGTGGTGGACCGCCTTCGCAACGCTCCGGCACTTTTCGATAACCCCTAACCCGGACAAGCCGGAACCAAAAATATTTGCCACCAAGGCACAAAGACACGAAGGATTTTATTTTGTTATTCGTTCTTAGTGTCTTGGTGTCTTTGTGGCGAGAAGAAAAAAGTTTTGCCACAAAAAGGACAAAATTTGCAAATAAACCTAAAAATAAGAAAAGAATGGAACTTTTGATATGACCAAACCCGAGTCCACCCCTGCTTCTAATTTTATCCGAAATATCATCGCCGAAGATCTAAAAAACAATAAAAACGACGGCCGTGTTGTCACCCGTTTTCCACCGGAACCAAACGGTTATCTTCACATCGGACATGCCAAATCCATCTGTCTCAATTTCGGCATTGCCGAAGAAAATGCGGGGGGGTTTTGTAATTTGCGTTTCGATGATACCAACCCCAGCAAAGAAGAGGTCGAATATGTGGAATCCATAAAAGAAGATGTTCAGTGGCTTGGATTCCATTGGGATGACCGGCTTTTCTATGCATCTGACTATTTTGAACAACTGTATGCATATGCGGTACAGTTGGTCAAAGGCGGCAAGGCTTATGTCTGCAGTCTGAGCGCCGATGAGACCAGAGAAAACCGCGGCACGCTGACCATGCCCGGGAAAGACAGTCCTTATCGCACACGGTCAGTGGAAGAAAATCTGGACCTGTTCCAACGGATGCGGGCCGGAGAATTCGAGGACGGTGCCCATGTACTTCGCGCTAAAATCGACATGGCCTCCCCAAACGTGGTGATGCGTGATCCGACGCTCTACCGGATTCGACGGGTCCCGCATCACAGAACCGAAGACACGTGGTGTATTTATCCCATGTACGATTTTGCACATTGTCTTTCAGACTCTATAGAAGGAATTACCCATTCTCTTTGCACCCTGGAATTTGAAAATAATCGTCAATTGTACGACTGGATACTCGACGAACTGGATGTGGATTGTCATCCCCAGCAAATCGAGTTTGCACGCCTCAATCTCAGCTATACGGTATTGAGCAAACGCAAGCTTGTGGAACTGGTCCAAGGGGGACATATGTCCGGATGGGACGATCCTCGAATGCCGACCATCAGCGGACTTCGTCGACGGGGCTATACACCGGAATCGATCCGTAATTTTTGTGAACGCATCGGTGTCGCCCGGCGGGACAGTACGGTGGACATTGCACTGCTTGAGTTCGGTATCAGAGAAGACCTGAACATACAGGCGCCACGGGTCATGGGGGTTCTGCGCCCCTTAAGGGTGGTCATCGATAATTATCCGGAAGATCAGGTCGAAGAACTCGACGCGCTGAACAATCCCGGAGACCCGGCCGTGGGCACACGGAAAATTCCTTTTTCACGTGTAATCTATATCGAACAGGATGACTTTCTGGAAGAACCGCCGAAAAAGTTCTTCCGTTTGGCTCCCGGTCGTGAAGTGCGATTGCGTTACGCGTATTTTATCACCTGTGTAGACGTTGTTAAAGATGAAGAGACCGGCCAAATCATTGAACTTCACTGTACCTATGATCCGGCCACACTTGGCGGTTCATCTCCGGATGGGCGCAAGGTCAAAGCAACGTTGCACTGGGTTTCGGCGTCCCACGCCATCAAAGCCGAGGCGCGTTTGTATGATCATCTCTTTGTAAAGGAAAATCCGGATGAAGAAAAAAATGTTGATTTTAAAACACATTTGAATCCAGATTCTCTGAAGATATGTTCTTTTCTTGTGGAACCCAGCCTGGCAGGTGCAGTATCGGGCAGCAGATACCAGTTTGAAAGACTCGGGTATTTTTGCGTCGATTCCGTAGAATCTTCTGACAACGCCCTGGTATTCAACCGTACGGTGACATTGCGGGATACATGGGCGAAGATACGAAAAAAACAACAAAAATAGAATAGTGGAGTGTTGGAATATTGGGAAATAAAAATAGATAAACTTATTTACTCAAGTTTCGCACTCAAATATTGCTAAAAAGCCTTTGGAGCAGGGGGCCGAAATAAATTTTTTAAGGTGAAATTATGCCGATCTATGAGTTTTATTGCGAGGATTGCAACACGCTGTTTAACTTTTTTTCAAAAACCGTTAACACAACCAAAAAACCCAAATGTCCGAAGTGCAAAACAAAGACGCTTTCAAGACAGATATCCCGGGTTGCCTTTACAGGGCGGGCCAAAGAAGGCGGCGATATGGACGATCTTCCTTTTGACGAAAGCCAAATGGAACGGGCCATGCAAATGTTGGCCAGTGAAGCGGATAAAATCAATGAGGATGATCCGAAACAGGCAGCCAATCTGATGCGAAAACTCTCCGATATGACCGGAATTAAACTCGGAGACGGGATGGATGAGGCGTTAAGACGTATGGAAAAAGGTGAGGACCCGGAACAGGTTGAAGCTGAATTGGGAGATATCCTGGAAGAAGAAGACCCGTTTTCCCTTTCCGGCAAAAAAGGAATCCGCAACCCAACAAAACGCAAAGAACCCTTCAAGGACGAAACGCTCTATGACCTTTGAGTTTAAGCAACGCCAATATAGGGCAATAGGCCGGTAAAATATTTTAATGAAATATTTTGTCTTCCCGCCGGTCGAAGATGCCGCTTGCGGTGAGGCGGACAAGAACAAATGATATATATGTGTTTACAATAAAAACTCCCCGACCCCTCAAGCATTTAATAAATTATAAAGCGCCTTTTCAATATCCGGATACCGGAATTCAAAGCCGTTTTTTAGAAGCTTATCCGGAACCGCCCGCTGGCTGCTCATTACAATTGTTCCCATTTCCCCCATAAGAGTTCGGATCATAAAGGATGGCGCTCTCATAAAAGACGGCCTGCCCAGAATCTTACCGAGCACTTTGGCAAAATCACGATTTCTGACAGGATTCGGTACGCAAAAGTTCACAGGTCCTTTTATATCCTGATTTTCAAGAATAAACATCACTGCTGAAATGAGGTCATCCAAATGAATCCATGGAAACCACTGGTCCCCGCTCCCTATGGGGCCACCGGCAAAAGATTTAAACGCCGGAATCATTTTTGCCAAAGCACCGCCGTTTTTCCCCAGAACCACACCAAAGCGCATTGCAGCAACCCTGGCGCCTTTTTTTTCTGCAAGAAACGCTTCTTTCTCCCAATCAATAGAAACCGTTGCCAGAAAGTCATTCCCCGGAAGCGCTTCTTCGTTTAGAATTTCTTCTGCTCTGTTGCCATAATATCCCACAGCAGAGGTGCTGCAAAGCACGACTTCTTTATCGTCAGGTATGGCTTCAACCAGGTTGCGTGTGGTAAGAATGCGGCTGTTGTATATTTGCTTTTTATAGCGCTCGCTCCAACGGTTGAAAATCGTTCGACCGGCAAGATTGACCAGCGCATCAACATCTTTAAGTGAATCCTGCCATGTTCCTTTCTCCGTGGTATCCGCCGATATGTAGCGAAAATTTTCATGACTGACACTTTTATGGGTAGAGGATGTACCGGCAGCAATAACGCTGTGCCCTTTGTCCAGTAAATATCGGGCCAGGGTGGTGCCGACAAAACCGGTTCCTCCGGAAATGAATATCTTCATGGTTCTGTTCTCCCTTACTATTTAATCAAGTTTTGCACCCTCAATTTTCAGCAACGCCAATAAAGTGTAGCAGGTCGGGGAAATTTTTTAAGGTAAAATCATACAGATGCGATGGTATAATAGAAAAAAGCCTCATCAACACATATAAGGCACCAAGAAAATGTAACGTACATATATCCCCATGATTTTTAAGATAGTTGTCACTTTATATTTTGGCGCCGTACGATAATGCGCCAAAGATATACTTTACCTTAAAAAATTTTCCCGGCATGATCGCCATTTATAGGCGCTTACCAAAAATTAAGGGTGCAAAACCTGAAGCCCAAGTCATCACATGAATTTGTGTTTCACCTTTTTATTCTTTACCATTTCAGCACTGAAAAAATAAAGAAAAAATATTTAACCCCTTGAAAATCAAGAGAAGTGATTTGGACTAGTTGTCGAGTTTATTTTTAACAAAATAGTTCTTTAAATCATTAAAACAACCCGACGATGATATGTAAACATAATTTTGACACGGATTTTTTTAGTATCTGAATCTTGCACGAGTCGGAGGTTTTCATATGCAAGTTGAGCATAGCGAAATCCCGCTTGGGAGCCCTTAATAACCCGCCAGGCGGACAAGTGCAACAGATGAAGGCCTCCGTGTGTCGCCCTTTTGGGTGAAAATTGATGAGAATAAAATGTAAAAAGAACCTCAACGTGCGCAACTACTTTACGGGACAAACGATTTAGATCAAAAGATTCAAGGGTTTTATTCAGTGGCAGTTTTTTGCTTAAATAAATCCACCTATTAGATAAAACCCATTAGCAACTTAAGAATTTATAATTATTACTTTTTATAACCCTGTCACTATTTGAAACGCTCAGTTTAAGTTCTAGATATATTTGCCGATATATACATATAGGAGAAATGATATGCTAGTGTATATAATTTTAGGCATCACACTTATTTATGTTGCAGTGATTCTTTACCTTTACCTAAAGTCTGAAAGATCAGCTTGATGGTTAATGATTTACATATATGTCTCAAAAAAAATATCGTGCCTGTGTGTTATACCCTTCTGCTTCCTTTCTGTAAAAACAAAGACGCCTGAAGGCTTTTCCTCGGTCCACAGTAATAAACCGTCTACAACCCCAAGGCTGCAAGTTCCTTCAAGCGCTATGTTTGATATTTCATTTTACTGTGGTTTTGGGCTGTCTTGCTAAATAGTTATATTGTCAATATACAATCAATTAACTTGTCAAACTATTTTCTTTGCAAGCATGATGTTTCTTTGTTATAAAAAATTTCATGAGTGAAAAAAGATGTTCGCGACAAGAATTGATCCCTCTATTTTAAAGGAGTTGAAGCATCTTAGCATTGATGCTAAAAAGCCTATCACTGATTTTACTCAAGAAGCCATCCGGGACCTTCTCAAAAAGTACGAAAAGAAGGACAAGAAATAGGAAAATATTCTATGGCAAATAATAATGGTAGATTTAACATATACGAAGTCAATTCTCTTTTGTTCCAAATAATTTCTTACATGTCAGAAACTGAAAGGCGAAAACTTCAGGCCGTATTAATGGCTAAAGCAAGAAATGGAAAAGACCTATCGTCATTGATTTCGAGTATGTCTGAAACAAAAAGGTGTGAACTATTGGAAAGGCTAACAAGTTGGTATCTCTCCAAGCATTCGGAGTTAAGAGGGTACTCCAAACATACCGAGTTAAGGGGGTATCCTCGGAAACCTTTTAAAATCCCCGTTGAGCTTTCAAAAAACGGTTTTACATTTATGTGTTTGACTCAAAACATTAGCAATTCCGGTGTATTTATTCAGACCGATTTTAGCTTTCATATTGATCAGCAAATTACTATGATTTTATCGCCTCCCAAAATTGAAAAAGACATCACTGTCGGTGGTAAAATTGTCAGAGTCGATTCAAGAGGAATCGGTGTGAAATACGATGAGCTTATACCTGATTTTCTTCACACCTTTTCACAAATGTAGCCTATATCAAATATAATAAGATCGAACTTGTGGCAAAATATCCCAAAGTGAAAGCCAAAAAATTAGATGTTTTGAATTTCCGGGCTTTACCAAAAGATCATCTTTGCCAAGTGATGATAAGACAACTTTGCCTCTTTTCCATAAATAGAAATATTTGCAATCCCATTTCCCTTCTGTTGATTTAAACTAAGTACAGAAAATCACTTCCTCAATAAATCCTATCTCTTAACAAAGCTGTCGTTTCCAATATATTGGATTTTCTCGAATCCAGGGAATTCAAAACGATGATCCATTCGTCCTTGGCCATAGAGGATCACTGACAGTTCCCTCGGTCAACCGACTTGCAAAACAATGGTGTAAGGCTATCAACTTAAAGGGAAATTACGGATCTCACACTTTGCGATAGACTTCCGGGAAAGGTATCCTTGAACTCATGGTTGTGTTCAACCACAAATTAGGGTTTATATGGGTTATTTTGTTTGTCCGGATTCAAAGGTGCCCGAGGTAAGCCGTCTCGCGAGATAGCGGATATGCTGGTGGTCAGTTCCGCAGCAGCCCCCCAGAATCTTCATACCGAGTTCACCATGCAGGCCGGTGACGGATTGGCCGAAAATTTCCGGCTCTTCCTCCACCAGACCGGCGCTGTTGTCCAATTCTTCAGGGTTGAGCGCCGCTGTATTGGCCAGCAGACCAACAACCCGCTTTCTGACGAGTGAAGTTGAATTGACCTCATGCAAAATGGCGGACCTGAAGATGGAGGCATGAGTGCAATTGACCAGATAAGCAAGAGGCTTTGGGATGACTGCGGCATCGATGGCGGCGATGGCGTCCTTCAGAGGTGTACCGTCAAGAAGCGTGCCTTCAGCACGAACAACGAAACTGACGATATACGGCTTACCGGTGGCGGCCAGGGCCGAAGCCAGTCCGGTCGCCTCGCTGAAGGCCGGAAGCGTGGCGGCAAGGAGTAAATCCACGCCGGCTTCCGCCAGCTTCATGGCCTGCCAAGTATGGAACTTATGCGCAACATCGGCCTTGAGTGCTTCCTCCGGATTATAGGCATCTCCCTGGCAGCTCAACAAGCCACAGATGACAACTTTCTGTGCATACACACCGTAGCTGGTCCGCAATGCATCAAGAAATCGGAAATTGTCGCCGTTCACATCCCTTCCTTCATAACCGGCGGCTGCGATCCGCTTCCGACCGGCCCGCCAGGTAGGGGTGGATAGTAGAAGCGGCAAATCATGCTGAAAGCCGATGTCCAGGTACTGCCGATATATGGTCTCAAGAGCTGCACGTTTTTCTTTGTCATAAATAAATGCTGAATTAACGATAAAAGGATCGAGTTCAAAATCGGTGTTACGGCGCAGGCGTTCGATGACAGCCCCTTCGCCAAGGATGATTGGGGACTTCTCAAAAAATTTCGGAAAAGGCGTCTGATTCATTTTTAATTTCTCGCTTTGAAGATGCCCCAAGTATGATATTAATCATTAGGCGATTTTTTGTTTCATTTTCACTGAAGCGTAACTCTATTGAGGACGCTTTGCGACCATAGTCGTAACGATGGCAGAAAATACCTCTATATTTTGCTGATTGGATAGTGATGCCAAAGTTCGAACAATTCCTCGATCTTGCTTGGACCTGGACTCGTGCTTTTCAAGGTATGTAAACGTGCAAGAGAGCGTGTCGTCAGGTCGAACAGGATGGTGCATACGAAGCTCATCAAAACCCAGTGCAGCCATCGATGCGGTGCGCTTTTCACCATGTGTGGCAAACCACGAAAGAAGGGAAAAGATATGTGCCGAACAGGCAACGAGCCCTCCAAAAATTGACGATACTGCCGCTTTATCGTCAAGATGAAAAGACCTCGGGTCCCAGTGGCGGGCGAATTCGATGATCTCTTCCTTCCCAACCTGGTATGTTACTGATTTGTTAATCTTTTTTCCCATATCAATATCTTCGAAATACATGATATTCATCAAAAACGTGCTCCTTATTTTTACTGATTGCTGATTAAAGATAATAACCATAAAAATAAAAAAGTAAAACGTCGTGAAAAAAAGCATTATCCATGGAGCGATTTAAAAAATAAAAACACCCCGACCCCTCAGATAATTTAAAGACCATAAAATTTGATACAACCACAATGTGGTATTATTTAATCGAAAGAATTCCTCGATGCTCTGCATCGGGGTTAATAAGGTAAAAATTCATTTTGATACCTCGCAGCTCTGCTGCGGGGTAGTTCATTGGCACAGGTCATTAAATGTTATTTTTTGCAAATAATTAACCGATCTCACTCACATAGGTTATCGCGCAGTGGTCGGGGGTTGTCGGACAGGTTCTTTAGGTACAATAAACTTAAAAATCAACAGTCTTAGTCTTTTTGTCTTTTTGGACTATCATTTTTTATTGACAGAATCCATCCTATACATTAATTTAAGCTTAAAGCTTCTCTGGTGCACGTGCATTTCATATTCCGGTCACCAGCATATCATGCAAAAGAAAAAAATAAATTAAATGTGCACCGGGTATAATGACGGCATTGAGGGAAGTCTTTAAAATTGGCAAGGGCTTTGATGGATGGTCAACCTATCTTTATAACCTTTGCTTGGGCGATCCAAAAGGGTCGCCCTGTTTATTGGCCATTTACTATCTCTCTCGACTTACCAGAACACTTAAAAATCACAACCTTTCTTGGTTCCAGCATCAAGTTCTCACCAGTAGCAGGATTTCTGCCTTTACGTTCCTTCTTTTCCTTTACACAAAACTTGCCAAACCCGGATACCAACACATCCTCACCTGAGGTCAGAGTTTTTTTAATAATCTCTAAAAGGGTTTCTACAATTTCTACTGATCTGTTTCTGGGGAAACCGGTCTGATTCTGGACTGATTCTACGATCTGACTTTTTGCAAGGGTCACAGGTAGGTGCTCCCCATGTAATAATAGGTTGGAATTGTTGGTAGTTTAACTCAATTAAAACTGTGGATGTCAACAAAAAGGCTTATTTGCTACAATGTGTCATTATTGGCAATATTCTTGACATATTAGGTTAACTATTTGAAAAGACATAAGATTCTAAAATAGTTGCTTCAACCTTAAACAAAGGGAGAGCCATGAATTGATTGCTAAGACCCCTTTTCTCAGAATAGAGAGTGGGGTTTTGTATTTTTTAAATTGATGAATTAGAGATCACAATGTCTACTAAATTGTTTGTAGCCAAAATATTGGCAAGAGATATGTCAGGTTTGAAGTCACCAAAGAAAACGAATCAGATGCCCGCATTTTTCTAAAAAGCATCTTGCCTTCCGACTTGATCAAACCCTTTAATGCCTATTTCGCAAATCAAAATATTTGAAATTCTAACTACTCTGTTGCACCCAAATTCAAGAGCGAAAGATCATCTTACCAACCCAATTTTGTATTAATATAAGTCTTGAATTCAACCCATAAGTGCAACGTTTAAGGTGGTGAATACACCAGTGGATCGTTCAGTTGCTCGATTAAACGAACATAACGAATTGTGTTTTCCCATCATCTATCCTGTGTGTTTCTTAATTTAATCAAAAGAATTCCTCGCAGCTCTGCTGCGGGGTAGTTCATTCAAAAGAATTCCTCGCAGCTCTGCTGCGGGGTGAGAATACAAAATGGCTTTTTAAACCCCTTTGATACCTCGTAGCTCTGCTGCGGGGTAGTTCATTTAATCACAAATAAAATAACGGATTCTTTTAATGATAAGGATTCCCTTTTCGAGAGCGGAATAAGGGAAAATATGTGGTTTTTAATTTAAAAATAAGCCTCTGCAGAGTACTCTATTTTCCTGACGTTTGAGCATGTTTTTCAGGAGACGTCTTCATGGACAAAGAGATTCGGCCTCTGTCAATATCGACATCGATGACCGTCACCATGACGTTCTGGTTGACCTTGACGATATCTGCGGGGTTTTTCACGTATCTGTCCGACAGTTCGCTAATGTGCACCAGTCCATCCTGGTGCACTCCCATATCTACAAAAGCCCCGAATGCAACGACGTTGGTGACAATGCCCGGAAGCTTCATGCCGGACTTTAGATCCTTGATTTCTTTAATGCCGTCTGCAAAAGCGAACGCTGTAAATGATTCTCTTGGATCACGGCCCGGCTTTGACAGCTCATCCAGTATATCATTTAAGGTCGGTATTCCAACCATGTCTGTTACATACTTTGAAATGTCTATTTTTCCTCTGAGTGTTTCATCGGCCATCAAATTTGTCACCTTGCACCCAAGATCGCGGGCCATGGTATTTACGATGGGGTAGCTTTCAGGGTGCACTGCGCTTCCATCTAAAGGATTGTTACCCTCTATTATTCTCAAAAAACCCGTTGACTGTTCGAAGGCCTTGGGACCGAGCCGCGGCACATTCTTTAACGCCATCCTTGATGGAAAAGGGCCGTTTTCATTTCTATAGGCCACGATATTTTTGGCCAATTGAGGGCCAAGCCCCGAAAC
>CAXMTB010000099.1:0-11039 GCA_964195835.1 uncultured Nitrospinaceae bacterium
ATGGTTTTCAGTTGATGAATGCCACTCCAGGTTTCATTGAGCGCACTGCTGATTGAAAAATTCCTCGACGCCAACGACATGGCCAGTCGATGGCCGTTTTGAACCACCATGGATTCCAGGCCTGCTTGATATTCCAGAAAGAGACTTTTTAATCGAATCAGGTCTGAGAAATCAAAACGATAAAAAAATTCTTCGATGACCTCAAACATTTTGTCTTGATTCCGGACTAGGCATTTTCCATTAAACGCGATAAACGGCAGACATTCAGCCGCACCCTCAAAGCCGGTGCGGGCGTGGCAGGAAAGGCTCATGCCGCCGGTATGGGCATCCATACGGCGTGCCATCTCGACATAGTCATGGAGGGCAGTGCCGATTTTGGTGAATGCGTAGCAGAAAAAAGGAACCAGAGGGATGCGTTCTTTGGGCAGCAGTCCGCTTCCGGCGACTGCCGCAAAATAGAAAATTCCAGAGGTCGGCTGTGAATAACACGTGGCCGGAATCGTGGAATATGAGGCTGAGGCTTCCACCCGTTGAACCGAAGGGGGAATATCATCAAGCGCTAAAGTGGGAAGACAGGATACGTCTTCGATTTCTTCCTGGAGCTGTTTTAATGCTTTGGTATCTTCTCTTATTTTTTCAAGTTCAGATGGCGTTGTGTCGGCAAGGATTCCATCGAGCTCTTTTTCGACGCGTTCGCCTTCCTTTTCTTCCATCTCCTGATCAGGAACAAGTGTTAAAAGCACACGGTGTGGATTGTCCAAGAAATAAGTGTTGATTCGGTTTTCGAAAAAAGTACCTTTTTCAATTTCATTCCGCAGTCTTTTTAAATCCTCGTCGAACCTCAAAATTCTTTCCGGATCGCCGCCGTGAAACCAGCTTCCGGCAAAGGTTAACAACCGTTTAATCCCGTATGGATACGGGGTGTTTGTTATCTCCTTGCGATGAAATTCTATTTGGTGAATGGCGGATTCAATGATTTTTTTATCGATGCCCTTTTCCGACAGGTCTTTTAAAACATCGAAAATGATGGTTTCGATTTTCGAAGCGTCAGATATTGTGACATCCTTTAACCCACAGACAAACATGGTATCTCTGTTATCGGCATCAAATCCGGTTCCGTCGCTAAGGGATGATCCAATATTTGAATCGATCAAAGCCTTCCGTAACGGAGATGCCGGATTTCCGAGAAGAATCCTTTCTAAAAGAGTTAGAATTAAAACTTCAAAAGCGTCTTTGATATCAGCAGTGAGCCATGCCACACAAGCTTGGCATTTTTTTGATGGGTCTTCATTTTTATCTAAAGGGTAGGTATATTGTTTTTTTTGAGGATGATTCCAGCGGGGCTGAGATGGAACATCGGTTCCTGGGTCAATGCGCTTAAAATGCTTTAAGATTTTGTCATTGATAAATTTCAGATGATCTTTTAAGGGCAGATTTCCATAAGTATAAAAAAAAGCGTTGCTGGGATGATAGTGCTTCTGGTGAAAAGATTTTAGCTGGTTGTACGTCAACCGAGGGATGACCACAGGATCACCGCCGGAATTATAACTGTATGTCGTCTCAGGATAAAGGGCATTTAAAATAGACCGGACCATCACCTGGTTCGGTGATGACATGGCCCCTTTCATCTCGTTGTATACGACCCCTCTATAAACAAGCTTAAACGATTCAGCGTTTTCGGGATCACCTTCTATTTCAATACGATGCCCTTCCTGCTTGAAGCTGAGTTCTTCAATATTTGGATAAAAGGCCGAATCCAGATAAACATCCATAAGATTATAAAAGTCTTTTTTATTCTGGGTTGAAAACGGATACATGGTCCAGTCGGATGAAGTAAAAGCGTTCATGAACGTACTTAAACTTCTTTTGAGCATGGAAAAGAAAGGATCGTGTACCGGAAATTTGCGGGAACCACATAAAGCCGTATGTTCCAGGATGTGTGCCACACCGGTGGAATCAGATGGAACTGTTTTAAAGGCTACGCTAAACGTGTTTTCTTCATCGCTGTTGCTGATGTGAGCGTGTCGGGCGCCGGTATGCGAGTGTTCAAGAAGATAAAGAAAGGAATTAATTTCTTTGAGGGCGATGATCTTTTTGATGGAATAGCCTAAAATACCGGAGGCCTGTTGTAGATCGGGGTTGTTTTTATCAGAAGATGGTTTCATAAGAGGATCACCTGAAAATGTTTGATAAGGTAAAAAGCAAATTTTAAATTTGATTTAGGAAGCGATATAAATTCCACGGCTCTTTCGGCCAATTTTTTTCATTTTGTGCAGTCGGTAAATAATATTACGAAGTTTTTTTTCTCCCAAACCGGTTCTTTCCTGAATTTCTGAAAATCCGACGCCTTTTTTGAAGCGTTTGATAACTTCGAGTACCGTATTAGAAGAAGTTGCAGCAGACCTTGACGCTGATGTTGTTTCTGTTGAGGATTTTAAGGTGGAAATGCGTCTGCTTTTGCTGTATAATTCAGACTCTTTAATCACCTTTTCAAGCCGATCCATCCTCTCTACCAGTTTTTCAATATCCTTCTTTGTCGGGATATTATAGTACTGCATGAAGAACTTTACCATTGCATCAAAGCTTATGGATTTCCCTTTTTTTCTGGCCATGTGGACCTCCCTTTCTTGTGCCGGTTCCATGATTGTGTTGGAAATTTACCCGGAAAAGGCTTAATAAGACCTCATCAAAAATTAGATAAAAAGTCAAGCAAAGGCTTTAGGGAATTGCTGTCAACCCAGGGCAAACGCATTTAATTCCCAATAGGAAGAACGCTCCGCGACGGCGTATATCTCTTTCCAACCGAATGAAACTTGTGCTTAAGCACCCGTAAGCCCGAACCGTGCCTGAGTTATTTAGAATAATTTATTGCTAAATTAACCCATTGAGTTATTTAAGTTATAATTTTCTTAGGTTCGCGATAACGCGTGCTAAAGCCCTTCAAACAGTCATTCGGTTTTCAAGAGAAACACGCCGTCGCTTCGCTGCACTGAAATCAAATGCGTTTACCCTCTCCGTCAACCATTGAAATGTTGAAAATAGCAATTTTTCATGATAACTATATACCGTTTCGAATTTCTCATAAACGTTAACGCCATGAAAGAAACAAGACAGGATTTAAATATCAAAACATCCCCGGGACGATTACGTAAATATAACATTCGCGAATTTGTCGGCCGTGTTAAAAACCTCGAGGGAGATCCTCATTATGTTGCCATGGGTATGGCTATCGGCGTTTTTATCGGCATAACGCCAACCATGCCGTTTCATACGGTTCTCGCTGTTGCCCTGGCGTTTATTCTTCGAGGAAGCAAAGTCGCTGCGGCACTGGGGGTTTGGTTTTGCAACCCCATCACCGCTCCGATTTTCTATTGGGGAAGTTATAAGGCGGGAATGTATCTTCTTGGAAATCATGCACCGTTTGATGTAAAATTCGAGTCGATTCTGGAACTTTTAGATCTGGGGATGGATGTTACGATTGCCATGATCGCGGGCGGTGTCATACTTGGGATTTTGCCCGGCATTGCGTCTTATTTCATTACCCGTAAAATTATTACGATCCTACGATTACGCAGGGCATTAAAAAAATAGATTTCAGCCCATTTTTTTGAGTCACACAATGACTTCACCAAAAATACTGCTTGCCGCACATAACATTCACCCCAAGAAACAACTGGGGCAGAATTTTATCGTCGATCCGTCTTTTACTGGGATGATTGTAAAACGTGCCGGAATATTACCCGAAGATATTATTCTGGAAATCGGAGCAGGGTTGGGTGCGCTGACCATTCCTCTGGCTCGCAGAGCCAAGAAGGTTTTTGCGGTTGAAAAAGATCGCCAAATCATCCCTATTTTAAACACGGAGATTCTCGTCAGCGGTCTTACAAATATTTCCATTATTGAAAAAGACATATTGTCAGTCGAAATAAAAGCGCTGGTAGAAAACATGGGCGGGAAAATAGTGGTCATGGGCAATCTTCCTTATAATATTTCTTCTCAAATTCTTGTTCAGCTGATTCGGTCAAGAGAAGGCATAAGTCGGGCCGTTCTCATGTTTCAAAAAGAGCTGGCGCAGCGAATCACGGCAGAGGCCGGATGCAAGGATTACGGGCGGCTTACAGTCATGTTGCGTTATTGTTCGGATATCAAGAAGCTGGCCGATGCGAAAGCCTCTCTTTTTTTCCCAAAACCAAAAGTCGATTCTCAAATCATAGAATTGAAATTTAAAAAAGAAATCGACTATAAGGCTGCTGATGAGCCATTTCTTTTTAAAGTGATAAAAGCGGGTTTCGGGAACAGACGAAAAACCCTGAAGAATGCATTGGCTGCAAGTGAACTCAACATTGACCCCAATACAGCAAAGGGGGTACTTGAGAAGTCGGGTATCGATCCCATTCGTCGTGCTGAGACGCTTACCGTGGAAGAGTTTGTAAAACTGAGCAACAATTTGCTTCCTATTGCGGCTTTATGATAATAGCTGCAGCCTTATCGTTAACCAGATATTTTTTCGCGATATTTGACACCCTTTCCTTTGTAATAGAAGCATAATCCTTCAGTATTGTCCGGCTCCAGTCTATTTTTTGAGGATGGTTTTTGGAACCTGTAAGAACCGTATCGAGCCAGTAACTGTTTTTTCGAAACATGTCTTTTATGCCGGTCAATGTCGGTTCTTTGGCCCGGCTCAGTTCATCCTGTGTGACACCGTCTTTTGCAAGGTTTGATACGATTTTCTTTATCTCTTTTATGATCATATCCGACTCGTTAGGGTCAACGTAGGCCATCGCCTGAAGGACGCCATATCCCGGGTAGGCCCTGCTCGGCCTGTTAAACGCAAAGGTGGAATATGCGGACCCCAGCTTTTCTCGTATCTGCTCACGAAACCTGTCTGAGATAATATCCGACAAAATAGACAAACGACGCGTCCGGTTGATATTCCAAATATCTTCCGTTGGATAACCAACAATTATGAGTCCTTTTAAAATTTTTGTCTGAACAGATATGGTCTGAGATTGACCAACGGGAAAAACGGGCAGTTTTAATTCTTTTTGTGTGTTGACAGTGGGATGCAAAGTGAGGCTTCCAAAATATTGGGCTGTTAATTGGATGATTGAATCGATATCAACATCGCCGACAACTGAGACTTCAATGTCATTATTTCCAATTAATGGGCTGATCCATGATTTAATATCATCAATGGTCAATTTCTTGAATGTTTCATCATCGGGAAGACCGAATCGATGGTCTCCTCCGGCAAGAAAACGACTGCCGGAAAGTGCCATTGCCCCGTCGATTGATCTTGAAAGTGCCATGTATTTTTGCCTGTATCGTTTCAAAGAGAGCTCATAAGCATCTTTTCTAAAGCCGGGATCGATAATATGGGCGTAAAGAAGTTGAAACAGCAGAGACACTTCATTGGAAACGGTCTCTCCTTTGAATAAAAAGCGATCTTCGTCAATACTAAAAGTGACGTAGGTATTTTTGCCGGCCATGGCCCATTTAAGTTCGTCTTTTGTGAGGGTGCCGAGACCACTTTCATTAATGACGTTTTCGGTTAACAAGGCCAGACCCGGTTTGTTTAAAGGTTCACAGGATTTGCCCGGCCCAAAGGTAAGATTAATCAATACTTGGTTGGCCTTAAAATCGGTTTTTTTGAGGTTCAGGCGAACACCGTTTCTAAAATCCACCTGGATAATTTCAAGATCAGGGATCTTTTTTGTCCGTGTAATATGACCTTCTTTTTTAGGTTCAAGAAGATATGGGAAAACAACCGATTTCCCCTCAGCCGGTCTTGATGCGGCGATCTGCGTACTTTTATGGTAGGTGTTCAATATTTTCGTTTCGGGATTTTTATCTGTCAGTTTTGAGTTGCCGGTGACAACCAAAAGCCGGTGTTCGGGAGCCCAAATATCTTTGAAGGCATCGTGTACATTCTTTAATGTCACGGTGTTGATTGTCGGGGCATACAGTTCTTTTTCCTGTTGTGGTGACATGAAAACACGATTCGAGTTCAGGCTCCAAATGATCTCTCTCGCCAGCTTTTTGCTATTGCGTGTAGAGGCTTTTTTGACTGCATTATCCAACTCAGAAAGAAGATCCTTTTTTACCCGCGCCAGTTCCGATGTTGTAAAACCGAATATCAATGCCTGCCTTAAGGTTTGTTCGATGAGTGAAAGCGATTTCTCCCAGTTTTCCGGATTGCAATCTGCTGTGATATCTGCGTATTTGATCTGACGCAGGAAAATTCCAGAGCTTATGGATGCTGATGTGAAAGGGGTTCCGGGTTTTTGTATTAATGTTTCGAGTCGATACCTTACCATTCGGTTGGCAATATCCTCAATCAATTGTTTTTTTCGAACATCGTATGAATCGGGCATGGATAAAACCTTTTCAAAGATTTCAAGGCTTACCGTCGTATTTCCTGATTCTTTTTCAAAGTGGTAGAAAGATTTTATACCTTTATGCGTTATATCCCCGAGGTCAGGAATTGTACCGGGAGGGGCACGGGGGGTTGTTGTAGAAAATTTATCTTCTATAAGCATTCCTGCCAGTTCCGGATCAAAATCTCCAACCAAAACAAGGATCATATTATCCGGTCGGTACCAGGTGTCATAAAACGCTTTAAATTGCTCTTGGTCAGCCTTTTTGAGTATTTCTTCCCGACCGATAGGAAGTCTTTTTGATATTCTGGCATCCGGGAATTCAAATTTGAGTGTTTTGATATATGTTCGATAGGATGCTGAATCCCGAGTCCGTTTTTCAGATAGAACGACGCGTCGTTCTCTTTCGATTTCAGATGGCAGCAAAAGGGCGCCTTCAGCAAAATCTTTCATTACAACCAGACCCTTTACCAGGTTGTCCTTGTTACCTTCAGGTAAAAGAATGTCATAGACAGTTTCATTAAACCCGGTATGGGCATTTGCGTCCGCCCCAAACTGCATTCCGATACTTTGAAAAAATTTTACCAGTTCCGCAGGCTTGAAATGTGTTGAGCCGTTAAACAACATATGCTCCAGAAAATGCGCCAACCCCTGTTGACTGTCAGACTCATTCATTGAACCTGCCTGAATATAAAGATGCATACTCACTCGGTTTTTCGGATGTTGGTTTTTCAATAATATATATGCAAAACCATTGGGTAATTTTTTAAACACAAGGGCCGGATCAGGATGAAGATCGCTCTTTTTATAGGACCATAGATCTAGAGAATTGTTATGTTCAACGGCATGATTTGCTTTGGAAAGATGTTTGGCCGGATTTCCGGATGCAATACTTTTATTGACAGAAAAACAAGCCAGTAAAGCAACAACAATAAAAACACTGAATGAAAACTTTACCGAAAAAACGTCAATACGCTTTTTTAACATGGTAATACTCCAATACAATAAGCCGATTGAGTAAAAACGCTCAACCGGTTTCTTTAAGATTTAGAAACCTGATTCTGGATGAACACTAACTTTAAAATATAAAACAGATTTTTTAAATGACAATGCCGGAGGGGAATTTTTCTAAGTTGATGTTTAAAAGGAGAGTTGATGTTATAATAAATATACAAAGTCTCCCGTTTGCCTGATCCTTTTCATCGGGCACTCAGGAGACTTTGTTCGTGGCGTTCAGGCAGCCTGTAAACCGACTTCATCTTTACTGCCCATCAAGTCTTTAAAAAGTTATTTTTTCACATAAAGACCACGAGACTTTGTTTGTATTTCACCTTTTTTTGTGAGCTTATAAAGCGCATTGCTGAGCTGTCTGGAATCCAGTTTGGTTTTTTCTCTTAGCTGTGAAACAGTAACACCTTTTTTGGTTCGTTTGATAACATCAAATACGGCGTCCAGCATTGTTTCCTGTTTGGCAGGCGCTGCTTTCTTTGCTGCGGCCTTTTTGGCAACAGTCTTCTTTGCAACAGTCTTCTTTGCAACAGTCTTCTTTGCAGGCACAGCTTTTTGGGGAGCCTGGAGCTTATCAACCTGATTGGTAATCTTCTCTACCTGTATGGAGAGTGTGGCCAGGGATTTGGATAATGTCTTCAATTGAGCCTTTATCTTCTTCATTTGATTTTCCTCCTTAGTTGATGTAGTTTGACAAAGTTGCGAATACTTTTAAAAGTATTATATATATTTTTTTTAAAAGTCAACAAAATCTGTTAAAATAATATAAAATCATTTCTACTGTTGACAAGTATACTTATCTTTTGGAAGATAACACTTCCCGATCAATGCTTCAGGTGTTATAAAAAGACAAACGTACAACTTTTACTTTGAAAGACTTTATCTGTTTATCTATCAATGAATTGCCGAATTCTATATAAAAAAGAACTTAATCCTTCTCAATTGGAAGCCGTCAACTTTACACAAGGGCCTCTTCTTGTCATCGCAGGTGCTGGAAGCGGGAAGACAAGAACGCTTACATATCGAGTCGCACGTCTTGTAGAAGAAGGTATTTCACCGGACTCTATACTTCTACTGACCTTTACGCGTAAATCTTCTCAGGAAATGTTGAAAAGAGCCACAGAACTGCTCGATGACAGATGTAAACGTGTTGCCGGCGGAACATTTCATTCATTCGCTTATGCTATTTTGCGAAAACATGCTTACAAAGTCGGATTTGAAAACGGTTTCTCAATCATTGATCGAGCGGATTCTGAAGATCTCATCAGCATGATGAGAAAAGAAATGACAGGAGCATCAAAGTCCGGTTCCCTTCCGAGAAAGCAAACACTGGCCAATATTTTTAGCCGGGCTGTCAACAAAGATATGTCTGTCGAAGATATCGTTCTAAACGACTATCCGCAATTTATACGGTACCTGGAAGCAATCCATGAAATGTCAAAGGCGTATCAAAGACAAAAAGCCGAGCATAATTTTATGGATTACGACGATCTTTTGATATACTTGGAAATGCTTTTAAAAGAACACACCGATGTTCGCGACAACATCTGTAAAACTTACCAATATTTAATGGTTGACGAATATCAGGATACCAATAAGATTCAGGCGGAAATTATTTATCTTCTCGCCGGCACCCATGAAAATGTCATGGTGGTGGGTGATGATTCGCAAAGCATTTATGCATTCCGGGGCGCGAATTTTGAAAATATCATGCGATTTCCTGAAATATTTCCAAAGACCCGAATCATCCAGCTGGAAGAAAACTATCGCAGTGTTGAACCTATTTTAAAACTTACCAATTTTATTATTGAGCGGGCAACACGGAAATATTCAAAAATTCTTTTTACGCAAAAACCCGGAGGGGCTTTGCCATTGCTGATAAAGGCACAAAGTGAAAACCGCCAGTCGCGATTCGTGGCAGAAAAGATACAAAAACTTCATGACAGCGGTGTGCCTTTGAGCCAGATAGCAGTGCTTTTTCGAGCAAGCTTTCATTCTTTTGATCTTGAAATTGAACTTGCCAGAGAAGGGATTCCCTTTGTTAAAGTGGGGGGGTTTAAATTTGTTGAATCTGCACATATTAAGGATGTTCTGGCCCACCTCAAAGCCCTTTTCAATCCGTATGACAGGATAAGTTGGTACAGGATACTTCTTCTTTTGGATCATGTTGGCCCCAAAACCGCACTGGACATTTATGAAACGATTTTGACTGAAAAATCCGGATATACAGGATTTGTTAAAACCAAACTTAAAGCCAGCCGATCCAAAGATTTGGATAAACTCAAACGCCTCTTTTCTGATATTGACTCTATGCCCATGTCTGTTGCCCAAATGGGTGAAGCAGTTGTTAAATATTACCTGCCCATATTAAAAAAGAAATACGATGATCATCCAAAACGGACGAGAGACCTTGAACATCTGGCAACTATTATGGAGCGGTATCGTCATCTTGAACCTTTCTTGACCGACATGGCCCTGGAGCCTCCGAATACGAGTTTAAATGACACTTTATTAAGTGGTGATCCGGCTGATGACCGGCTTATTCTGTCAACCGTTCATTCCGCCAAGGGCCTTGAATGGCACACGGTTTTTATTATATGGGCCCTTGACGGCCGATTCCCGTCGATACATGCCATCCATGATGAAACAGCGCTTGAAGAAGAGTTGAGACTGATCTATGTTGCAGCAACAAGGGCTAAGGAAAACCTCTTTTTTACATACCCGGCCCAAATTTATGACCGAATGTCCGGAATGGTTTTAAACCGGCCCTGCCGTTTTATAGACAACATTCCCGACGATATTTTACCTAAACTGAGCGTTTCAAACATAGGTTCCACCAAACCGTTATATTTTTGATTGATTCAAATTTTACAGCATGATATGTGCCCGCCTAACATCATTATCTCTCCCAATTTAAGGTTGGCTTTATTTATCATAACAACATAATAGAACTTAGAGGCTTCGTACCAATTGGAATAATGGAGTGATGGAGTGATGGAATGATGGGTTTGAAGGAGTTGTTACAATTTAAATGGTTTATTTTCCGCTCTTTTCCCCAATATTCCAGCATTCCAGTTTTCCATTCTTCCATTCAGATGGCACAAACAGGTTGCCGTTAAAAAACCTTTGATTTCATAAAGTTATAAAAATACCAAGACGTTTAATTATAATGACTCAACCCTATATCATTCTCATTTTAGGTTATATTTTCGGTTTCTACATGGCATGGAACATTGGTGCCAATGATGTGGCCAATTCCATGGCTTCATCTGTGGCTGCGAAAGCAATTACAATTCGCCAGGCCATATTTCTTGCCGGAATATTAAACATTGTCGGTGCTGTATTCATTGGATCTCACGTTACCAACACCATTCGTAAAGGGATTGTGTCGACGGAAATTATGACCGACCCTCATGTTGCGCTTATTGGTGCCCTTTCAGCCCTTATTGCCGCAGCCCTTTGGGTCAGTTTTGCCACCTGGAAATCGCTGCCGGTCTCCACAACCCATTCTATCGTGGGCTCAATGATCGGTTTTGGAATTATGGCGGGCGGGTTTAGCGTTATTAATTGGGGGAAGCTCCTCGCTGTTGTTCTTAGCTGGATCATTTCACCTTTATTTAGTATCGTTATCGCCTTTGTAATTTTTAAAATTAT
>CAXMTB010000099.1:11049-11638 GCA_964195835.1 uncultured Nitrospinaceae bacterium
TACGATTGATTCTCTCCAAAAAGGATAACTTTAATCAAGCATTGAAATTATCTCCCTTTTTTATTGGGATTACGCTTTTTGTCGTCGTATTATCGTTTCTGTTTAAGACGCCCCTTGGAAAAAAGATGGACTTAGGGCCTCTGCCAGCACTAACATTTGCTGTATTGCTGTCGGTCCTGATAGGATTTGCGGCAACGGCTTTGTTAAAACGATATGTAAAAGACAAAGAATTAGGCGCAGAGGCAGTCTTTCGGAGAATTCAAGTGGGAACCGCCTGCTATGTTGCCCTGGCACAGGGGGCCAATGATGTGGCCAATGCTATCGGTCCTCTGGCGGTGATTTATTTTCTGGTTAAAACCGGGAGCGTTGGGGGCAAAGTACCGGTTCCTATTTTTCTTTTGTTTTTCGGCGGTATCGGAATTGCCAGTGGTATCGCCATGGCCGGCCACCGTGTTATGGAAACCATGGGAGAAAAGATTACCACACTTAGCAATACCCGCGGTTTTTCGGTAGAATTTGCAACGGCGACAACGGTCCTTGTGGCCTCAAAAATGGGTTTGCCGGTATCTACCACCCATGCCGCAGTGGG
>CAXMTB010000100.1:0-3622 GCA_964195835.1 uncultured Nitrospinaceae bacterium
GCAAAGAAAATATTGGGGGTAAAGAGTATAAAGACGCAATTTTGGGAAAATCAAATTCAAAACTGATTCAAAACGGAAGCTGGTTTAAGATGTTGCTCGGATTTCCACAGAACAGTCGATTAATTTCAATTGCCCCTTTGCGTGCAGAGCAGCCACTTTCCAGGATATCCGGTCCGGTGTTGGGGGTTGTGGAAATCGTACAAGATTTAACCGAAGATTATAAAGCGATTTTTGATTTTCAAATACGTGTTATTATCACCGCTTCAGTGGTTATGGGTGCTCTCTTCCTGGTTCTTTTGTTTGTGGTTAAAAGGGGTGAAAGTATCATAGAAAAGCGTGCCCAGGAGAGACTTAAGCTCATAGAACAGCTGAATCGTGCAGAACACTTATCGACATTGGGTGAAATGGTGGCAGGAATATCCCACGAAATTCGTAACCCATTGGGTATTATAAAGAGTTCATCTGAACTTTTAAAGAAAAAAATGGCCGGCCGCGATCCTTCAAATTCAATTCCGGATATAATCATTGAAGAATCTGTTCGGTTAAATAATATTATAACAGATTTTTTAAATTTTGCGAAACCCAAGAGCCCATATCTTACAGCCTGTAAAATAGAAGATATTCTCGAAAAAAACATCAATTTTTTAGCGACACAGATCAAAGAGGAAGGTTATATTATAAAAAAACATTACGACAATGACCTCCCGGAGATAAACGCTGATACTGATATGCTTTATCAGGCTTTTCTTAACATTTTAATAAATGCCATGCAGGCGATGCCTGAAGGCGGCATAATTTATGTGAAAGTGAGTGCAGGAGATAACACAGTGACAATAGTGTTTGAAGATGAAGGTGAAGGTATACCCGAGGCTATAATGGAAAAGATATGGGATCCCTTTTTTACAACAAAAGCAAAAGGAACCGGACTGGGGCTTGGTATCGTGAAAAACATTATCGAATCACATGAAGGAAGTGTAAGGATTGGTAATAAGCCGGTTACCGGAACCAGTGTTAAGGTCATATTACCTGTTAATTAAAGGGTATCGTAATGGAAACCGTCCTGATTGTAGATGATGAAAAAAATTATCCGCTCATATTGAGTGCTATTCTTGAAGAAGAAGGCTTCGAAACCTTCACCGCCAACAGCGGTCGTAAAGCGCTTGAAATACTGGTAAATACCGACATAGACCTTGTACTTACCGACATGAAAATGCCATCCATGGATGGTATTGAACTTTTGGAGAAAATTAAGGCTAAAGATGAGGAGCTTCCGGTCATTATGATGACAGCCTACGGTACTGTGGATAAGGCTGTAGAGGCCATGCAGAAAGGTGCTTACAGTTATATACTCAAACCTTTCGATAATGAACAGTTGATTTTATATGTGAGTAAGGCTGTGGGCATGTATCGGGTTGTCAAAGAAAACCGGCAACTCAGGGACGATGTGAAATTAAGGTATGGTTTCGGAAATATCATTGGAAAAAGCAAAGTGATGCAGGATGTTTTTGAAACCATACGAAAAGTTGCACCGGCCACCACGACGGTATTGATAGAAGGTGAAAGCGGTACCGGAAAAGAATTGGCTGCAAAATCGATACATTTTAATAGCTTACGACCTGACAATCCCTTTGTTGCTGTTAACTGTAGTGCGCTTGCCGAAAACCTCCTTGAAAGCGAGCTTTTTGGACATGAAAGAGGTTCGTTTACCGGTGCTGTTGCGATGAAAAAAGGTCGTTTCGAGCTTGCTGACGGAGGCACTCTTTTTTTTGACGAAATCGGTGAGCTTTCACAAAATCTTCAGGTAAAGCTTTTGCGAGTCCTTCAGGAAAAAGTTTTTGAACGGGTCGGTGGAACTAAGCAACTATCCGTAGATATACGTATTATAGCCGCCACAAACAAGAGACTAAAAGATGAGATGTTACTGGGGAGATTTAGGGAAGATCTCTATTATCGACTGAATGTGGTACATATCGTCATGCCGATTTTAAGGGAGCGTAAAGAAGATATTCGCCTTTTGGTCGACCACTTTATAAGCAAATATAAAGATGAACGAAAGTCTGACATTTCAATAATAGGTCTTGATTCAGAGGTAGAACGTCTTTTTTATGATTACGCTTGGCCCGGGAATGTTCGAGAGCTGGAAAATGTTATAGAACGGGCCATGGTTTTATGCCAAAGCAATAAAATAAAGATCTCGGATCTCCCAAAGGAATTTAAGAACAATGTATATAATTCTCTTCATTTTGAAGGAATACCTGCAGATGCAAAACTAGATGAAACACTTGCGATGATCGAAAAAAAGATGATTGAAAGAGCCCTGAAATTAACAGATAATGTTCAATCCCAGGCTGCAGAGCTGCTCGGCATTGGCAAAAGTGGACTTAATTGGAAAATAAAAAAATTTAAATTGGACATCGGTTCAAAAACTTGAATGAAAGAAAAATCATTTATATGTCAATCATATTAAAAGGTTATCCTGTTTGAAGGATGGGGTCGTTCAAAAAATTGAACCCGTGGGAACAAAAATAATATTCAGTTAAATTAATAAGTTATATTGTTTGTCTTTAAATGGGGTTCAAAATTTTGAACTTTTCGGTGTATAGAAGAGAGGGTTCAGAGGAAAACAGAAAAAAACAACCCAGACAGCATTCGGCATAACCTGTTAATATTACTATATAATTCCACAGATAAAAAATGGGCCCATTTTTTTAGAGTTTTGGCAAGAAAATTGCATAAACTAATTTCAACCTAATAATTTCTTTATCTGTTTTCCTCCTTAATGACCAATGGGCTCAAGCCGATTGGTCATTTTTTTTGGAATTTTATGTAAGTTTATGATGTTAACTCAAATGTCACACCAGTAGTTTTCAGCAATACCAATACAGCGTAGCAGAGCCGCATGAACCTTATGCGGAACTTAAGATGTTAACTTTTTGAATGCCAGGCGACTTTTTCCTTGACAATTTCAGTATACATCGACCCGGAATGGTCTGATAAGATTTTCTTAAAGGCATCTATGCTTTTATCTTGATCTCCAATTTCAGCATACAACTCGCCTAAATTGAAAAGCGCTTCGTCTTTGATACTATAATCAGGTGTTGTCACGATCATTTCAAAATATTTGGCTGAAGTTTTGTAATCTTTTTTTGCCTTATAAGAATAACCAAGATCGCTTAAAATAAGATTTTTAAGAAATGGTTCATCGTTAAAGTCCACAAGCAATTTAATAAAATTCGCGATGGCTTTATCATACTCTCCGGCGGCATAACACATCTCGGCATAAGTAAACCTTGCCAGTTTCCCCCCTTTTCTGCCCGAATATTTTTCCGCAATTAGCCCAAAATCTTTTCCCGCATCCAGATAAGCTTTATTCGGATTTCCGGCTTTCACCAATGTCTGATAGTTGGCAACACCCTGCTGAAGAAGCAAAAAGGCCTTGTTATCGGATATTCTTAAAAAATATCCGATAACCGCGGCAACAATGATCAATATAACAAAAAATGTAAGCGCACATGAAACTTGAACTTTATGTTCAGCAATAAAATTGAATAATTTTGTCCAAAATGTCATAAACTCGTCAGGGTCTTCAAGGTCCCTTTTGCGAGCACGGGATATCTTTTTT
>CAXMTB010000100.1:3721-11627 GCA_964195835.1 uncultured Nitrospinaceae bacterium
CTGCCATTATTCCTCCAATAATTTTTTGATTCTCTGCCAGCCTTCTTCCGGAATGTTAGCCCCCATAACCTGACACACTTCATAACCACAGGCAGAGCCAAGGTTACCGCATTTTTCAAGGCTAAAACCGTTAACAAGTCCAAACAAAAAACCAGACGCCCAAAGGTCTCCGGCTCCCGTTGTATCCACAGCCCCGCCGTCCCCCATGGGTTCAATTTTTATTGTTTTTCCGTTATGAGCAATGAAACTCCCCCGTTTTCCAACCTTTAGCACTGCAATGTGCGTGTTTTTGGCCATGGAACAAACTGCTTTTTTTTCATCCGAGTAACCGGTATATGCCTGCGCTTCATCCTCATTGGCAATCAAAATATCAACGAAATCATTTATAATTCTTTTAAGAACCGTCTTTGATTGTTCAACAACCGTAAAGCTGGCAAGGTCAAGTGAGACGAGAGCGCCAACGTACTTTGCTGCCTTTAAGGCTCTTATGATGAGATCTTCATTAAAAAGCAGATACCCTTCGATATGAACAATTGCGGCATTTTTAAAACAATTTTCGGTAATTTCATCGGGCTGAATTTCTGACGATGCACCGAGGAACGTGAACATGGAGCGCTGCGCGTCGGGTGTAATGATGGACAGCACCCTCCCTGTGGGCGATGATGATTTAAAAAGGGCTGGATCGACGTTGTTTTTTTTCAGGTCTGCTTCAAACAGACGGGCCATATGGCCAACGCCGCTTTTGCCAACAAAGCATGCCTCTCCTCCGAGTTTGCCGATACCCACGACGGTATTACAGGCTGACCCTCCGGGCACGATGATGGGTTTTTGAGATGTTTGTAACAGTGTTTGTTCTATAAACTCCCTGTCGACATATTTCATTCCCCCTTTTACAGCGCCGGTTTTTTTCAAAAAGTCGTCTTCTTCATGCGTAAGAATATCAATTAGCGCTGAACCGATACCCACAATCAGTTTTTTGTTCTTGTATAGTTGTCTTATCACCATCTGTTCATCGCTTTATCTTGTTGAAACACAGGTTATTTACCTGAGGGGTCGGGGAGTTTTTATTTTAAACACATAGATATCAGCCTCCGGCTCGGAGATCCTACGCCTCGGAGAGCGGAATGGATAATCTTTTTTAAAGAGCGTAGACTGTTCCATCACCACACAAGGGACTCATGAATCCATCCCTTGTCGCCGTCGGCATGCTGAATGTGAATCCAACTCCCTTTGCGTTTAAGAACTTTAAACGGAATTCCTTTTTCGACCTCAAACAGTACCTCAAAACGCGTGTCCGGGCCTGATCGAATATTGCAATTTTCTGTTTTTGTAATTACTGAGGAAAATTTACCAAGAAGCGTTTTATGAATCCACCCTTCATCTCCTTCAAAATCGCGAAAATGGTACCATTGGCCGGACTTTTGAAATACGTTCAATGGATGGTATTTTTCCACGGCCCATAAGGTGTCATAATTTTCCCCCGGTCCGGAACGTATGTTGGCGATGGAAACCGATACTGCCAAGCGTTCAGCCGAAGCGACAGAGGCCAATACCAACAGCAGAAAAAATGTTATCCATACATAATTTTTCATTGTAAAAGGACAAAATGTTAAAATATCATAAACCGGCGCCGTCGGCTATCAAGCCGTTCGATTCCTTCTTCTTTTGCCGTCTGTAACGCTGTTTCAAAATCCTTTTGCGACAGATTAACAGAAAGTTCTTTGACCTCACCGGCTCGCCCGCAGGGTCTGTACTGCGGCATGATATTGACATAGGTATTCAAAGAAATTTTGCGGGCAATAAATCTCATAATTTCCCGCGTCCCCGAAAGCCCGGAAGGAAGTACCAGGTGCCTGAGTAAAATTCCGCTTTGGGCAATCCCACGATCATCGGTGACAAGGTCTCCCACTTGTCTGTGCATCTCAATGAGCGCTTTTTGTGTTATCTCAGGGTAATCTTTGGCGTTACATGTTGTCTTTGCAATTTCAGGATCCCAGAATTTGAAGTCCGGCATATAAATATCGAAAACACCTTCCAAAAGTTTCAGCGTTTGTACAGAATCATATCCTCCGGTATTGTAGACCAGGGGAACCGAGAGTCCCTCAGGTATGGCGATTTCAACAGCGGAAAGAATCTGAGGAACAACATGGGACGGTGTAACGAAATTAATGTTGTGGCATCCTTTGTTCTGCAAATGAAGCATGATGCCTGCTAACTGTTCATTGGATGTTTCCTCTCCGTGTCCCAGATGACTGATGTCGTAGTTCTGACAGAAAATGCACAGCAGGTTACAGTGGGTAAAAAAAATCGTTCCCGAGCCATGGGTTCCCACCAACGGGTCTTCTTCACCAAAATGCGCATTGAAGCTTGAAACATATGCTTTGTCACCGGTTTTGCATCCACCGGTTTCACCGTTAAGCCGGTCCACCTTACACTTTCTGGGACAGAGTGTACAGGATTTTAGAATTTCGTAAGCCGTTTCAATCTTTTTGGCCAGCAATCCTTTCTTGAAAGTTTCAATATAGGCGGGTCTAAGCGTCGTCATTTTATATACGTCCTGCTTTGCTCTGAGGTCGCTTTACGGTTTGAGAACACGTTTTGTAAAACATTATAAACCGATCATTGTCCCGCCCTGATAGACCAGAAAAGCCATTCCCCATGCAAGCAGCGTACTGTAAGAAATACTGAAAATCATCCATTTCAAAGATGCGGTCTCACGCCGAATTGCGGCCAGTGTTGCAATGCACGGCATGTATAATAAAACGAAAACCATCATTGCCAAAGCCGCACTCGGTGTCATACCGGATGATAATAAGGCATTTTTAAGGGCTTCTGAATCCTCTCTTTCATCAGCAGCATAAAGTATTCCCATAGTACTTACAACGATTTCTTTTGCCACAAAACCGGTGAGAAGGGCCACACTTCCACGCCAGTCGATCCCGATGGGTGAAAAAATAGGGGCAACGACCTTGCCGATGCGACCCATAAAAGATTTTTCAGCCTTTTCAGCTTTTTTCTCTGTTATAAGTTCTGAAACGGCAACATCCCGTTTTTGTGCTAATAATGCTTTGTCAGATTCTTGGGTGGCTTCAATCTCGGTTTGAAAATTTATTTTGACCTGTTCTATTTCTAAGTCATAATTTTTGGAATAAGATATGTTGTGCGGAAATGCAGTAAGAGTCCATACGACAACCGAACCTGCAAGGATATATCCCCCCATTTTTTTTAAAAACATCTTGCTTCGATCCCACATATGGATCAGCAGGCTTTTGATCATCGGTATTCTGTACGGCGGCAGCTCCATGACAAACGGTGCATCCGCACCTCTTAAGAGGGTTGATCGAAAAAGACGACCGGTGATGATGGAAAGAATAATACCCAATAGATAAATGCCGAAAATTACGGTTCCGGCTTTGGCGCCGAAGAAAGCACCGGCCAGAATAATGTAAACCGGAAGTCTGGCGGAGCAGGACATAAAGGGAGTAATAAGAATGGTAAGGGTTCGATCCTTTTCACTTTCCAGGGTGCGGCTGGCCATAATGGCCGGAACGTTACAGCCGAACCCCATTAACATGGGGATAAAGGATTTTCCGTGAAGTCCGATAAGGTGCATGATCTTGTCCATCAGAAAAGCCGCTCTGGACATGTAACCGGTATCTTCAAACAAGGCGATACAAAAGAAGAGGATTAAAATATTCGGCAAAAAAACCATCACACTTCCCACACCTGCGATAACGCCGTTTATCAGAAAATCCTTAAAGATATTGTCCGGAAGCACATGGGCCAGTAATGTTGAAAAAAGATTAATACCGCTGTTGATCCAGTCCATCGGATAGGCGCCAAGGGAAAACGTCAACTGGAACATGGCCCAGATAAAAAAAATAAAGATTGGAAATCCGACAAACCGGTTGGTTAGAACGAGATCCACGTTTCGGGATATATCGACACGGTTTTTTGTTGATGTTGTAAGGGCTTCCATGATGATCCCGGCGATAAATCCATAACGTTCATCAGTCATTATGATTTCCGGATCATCATCAAAACGATCCACGAGGAAATTCCGCTGGTTGTCGATTTCTCTGAGAATATCCTCACCGATTTTTCCGGTTTTCTCTAGAACGCGTTCCTTTACGATTTTATCATCTTCAAGGAGCTTTATGGCCGTCCATCGGATATTGTAAGGGATTGAATCTGCTGCATGGTTCTCGATAAAGCGTTCAATTTTTGAAATGGAATCTTCAATGTCGTTGCTGTATTTTACCTTTCGCTTTTTAGGGATAACATCATCCGATTCAGCCAATTCTATGGCCTTTTTTAAAAGCGTCTCGATACCTTTGTTTTTGTTTCCGATGGTAAAGACCACCGGAACTGCGAGAAGTTCGGAAAGTTTTTTCTCGTCGATTTTGATCCCACGGGTTCGAGCAACATCGGCCATGTTCAGGGCAAACAAGACTTTGCAGTCGATCTCTCTCAATTGCGTCGCCAAATAAAGACTGCGTTCCAGGTTGGATGCGTCGATGATATCGATGACAACATCCGGCCGTTCATCCAAAATAAAGTTCCGTGCAACGATTTCTTCAATGGAGAAGGGGGTTAAACTGTAGGTTCCGGGAAGATCGATAATTTTCAAATCGTATCCGGATTTATTTATAGAGCCTTCTTTTTTTTCAACAGTGACCCCTGGCCAGTTTCCAACTTTTTGACGGGTGCCGGTAATGTTGTTGAATATCGTCGTCTTGCCTGAATTCGGGTTGCCGGCAAGGGCTATTGAAAGGCGTTTTTTAATCATTACAATTTATTATTTCACATTTTCAACGGTAATTTGTGCAGCTTCTTCAACGCGGAGTGATATATGATAACCTTTGACAATCAATTCCACAGGATCTTTCAATGGGGCATATTTTTCAACATGAATTCTTGTGCCTTTGAGAATGCCCATTTCGAGAATCCTTCTGCGCAGAGCGCCAATCCCGCCGACGCGGACGACAGTTGCGGTCTGCTTTTCTTTCATCTCACTTAACAACATAAGCCCGTCTCCATATTCAGCTTCTAACCGGTTCTACCAGTATCTTTTGGGCCAAGCCGCGCCCCAAAACATACCGATTGTAGCCCACAGCAACCACCATCTGTCCTTTATTGATGTTGGTAATGATGTCGATCTTATCCCCAACCCTTAAGCCCATGGATAGTAAACGCATTCGTGCGGAGGCGCCCCCGGCAAATTCTTTGATTTCCAGCCGTTCACCCTGTTTGGCATGAATCAGCGGCATGAGTTGTATATGGTCTTTGAGGCATTTGGAACAGATGCCGTAGATTTCCATCTTGTGCTGAAGCATATGAAAATTATAAGCCTCAGCGATCTGAGCCTGCATATTTTCGAGTTGTTCGTCTTTGAACTCGTAAATGTTTTTACATTTTGTACAGATCATATGATCATGATGGTGACCTAAATGTCGATGCTCGTAACGTGCCTCTCCATTGTAAAATCTATTTTTACGGGAAAATCCGAATCGACACATCAGCTTTAAAGTATCCCTGACAAAATCGGGTGTAAATGTATATCCGTTTTCATCGAGAAGCTGAACCAGCTCTCTGACGGTAAGGTGGCGTTCAGTTTGAAGAAAGACGTCGAGGATCTTAAATCGATCTTCGAAAGCATCAATGTTTTCCTGCTTAAACAGTTTTTTAAACTGTTCCTTTTCTTGGCCATGTACGCGTTTCATGTAAATTCCTCGGAAAAAAAGTCTTATCTTACCTGAAGACCTTATATCCCTTTATTAAGAATGATCTCCAACAGTAATGCTTGATCAAAGTGTTGTCAATAAACCAACTATTGTCGGGTCAAGCTGCCATAAATACGCAACAGCTTATCAGGAAGTTCGCGAACATCAGATATCACATTGTGATGAACGTTTCCATAAAGATCATCCAGTTTGGGATCGCCGGAAAAATGGACGGTTATGGCATGGGTAAATATATTTTTTGAACGGGCTTCAAATATGGCTTTCCGTGTATCCTCTATGGCATATCTATGCTTGTAATCAATATCATTTGGAAATCCGTCACTCAAGATAATCAGTAATCGGACTTTTGAAGAGATGTTTTCGAGTTGACAGGTGGCATGACGAACGGCAGCTCCCATCCGGGTATTCCGTTGGGGTGCCATGGCATTAATGCGCCGTTTAACCCTGTCGTCCAAATTTTCCTCAAAGTCCTTGATTCTCAGGTAATCAACCCCCAACGGTCCGGTGCTGGAGAAACCTGCAATGGCAAACGCATCCCCCACCACCTGAAGTGCCTCACAAAAGAGCACGATCGCCTCTTTTTCAACGCTAAGAATTGTCACTTTCGAATTATAAACCGTATTTGAGGTGGATCGAGAAAGATCGACCAGCAACAATACGGCCACGTCTCTTGTCTGTTTTATGTGCTTGATATAGAGACGGTCGGAAGGAATTTTTCCTGCTTTTTTATCTATTGCAAAATCCAAAAGTGCTCGGTAATCAAACTCATCCCCTTCCACCCATTGTCTCAATCGTATGAGCCCTTCCGGTCTTAACAGTTCAAATGCATAGCGAATATTTTGAACCAGTCCTTGGTGCTGCTTTAGGGTGCTGATATAAAAGTCATCCGAGAATTCCGGCATTGATTTGTCCAGCACTCTTGTGTGGGTTGAGAGATAATCGTTCAAGTTGCAGTCCCATTCTTTGTACCAAAAAACAGGCCCGTTATCATCACTGATCAAGGGTGTGAGGGCTCTGCTGCTGTGCAATTGAGAAAGATCCAGCCACGACAGATCAATGGATATTTCACGTTTCGGCACATCCTTGTTTTTAGTGTTTTGGTTGTTGAGCAGGATCGATTTAATATCCTCATGGGAAATAATACCCTTGTTGGCGATCAATTTTCGACGAATATCCGACTTGTAAACCTTATATCCCTTGCTCGCCAGTTGAGCATTCAATTTCGCTGCCATCTGCTCAAAATTGAGGTGGGACATCAAAAAAAGATCGGATCGTACTCTCCATCCAAATGGTGTTCGCATGGGGGTGTAAATTTTTTCCAATTTATCGGGTTGTCCGGACGCATTTAAAAGCATATCAACACATGGAAAGGCGATGGTCACCAGTTCGGCACAGGTTTCAACCGTATGGTCCACAGCCATTGCCGTTTTAAATTGTTTTTCCATCTGTTTTATAAAAGCGGCTGTTTTCTTATCAAGATCAACGTATTTATGAATGGCAACATTAAGAGCGATCTTGAGATACAAAAGAAAAACAGCATCCCAATGTTTTTTCTGTTTGATCATATCCAGGGCCTCTTGTTGAAGCACGGGCAGGGTCTGCCGGATAAGCCCAGGATACTGTTTGTTGAGCAGAAATCGTATGCGGCCGTGCTCGAAAGTGGTAAAAAGGTCGTCTGCCAACTCCGGAACCGGAAATAACAAGAAAAAACGCTTCAGATCAGAAATATGTTCATTATTTAAAATGGAATTCAACTCGCAACCCTGATCCTTAATTCCTTCAAATTTTAGGCATTTTTCTGTTGCTTTTTCCAGGTCAAAGTCAAAGGTACCGAATTCATAGAGTCCGGCCTCGAGCCGTGTAAGACACTTATATAGTTTTTTGTTTTCGTCTTTTGTGAAAAACTTACTGATTTCATCGGGCAGATAAATAAATTTTCCATCTGAACAGACGAAGGTTTCTTGGCCGTGGGCCTTGCACATTGGATCCGGCAAATTTGACAGTGATTTTACGGATATTGACAGGCTGGTACGTGCCTGCAGATAGTTGTTTAGCTGTTGTCGAACTTCGGAAAGCGGAACCGTTACCTGCATGTCCGAATATGTGTCGATGCCGAGTTTCGATTCCAGGGATAAAAATTTTGTTGCCAGTTTAAATCTTTG
>CAXMTB010000101.1:0-11588 GCA_964195835.1 uncultured Nitrospinaceae bacterium
GAGGACAACGTCAACAACGCTATAAAATTTATACAAAAATGGAAAAACATATCCCCTCTGATTACCCCTTCGATATTTTGTCACTCGCCCTATACCTGTTCCGAAGCGACATTAAAAAAAGCCAAGAACGCCGCTGACGCTAAAGGCTTGCTTTTCCAGATTCACGCCGCCGAAACCAAGGACGAATATGTATCAATTCAAACGAAACATCACACAACACCCATAAAATACCTGGATAAGATCGGCATTATCGATAAAAATACACTCCTGGTTCATACTGTCTGGCTGAATGATGATGATATCGAAATTATTGCCAAACGCCGGGCAAGCGTTTCCCACAACCCTGAAAGCAACATGAAACTTGCTTCAGGGATTGCACCGGTTCCTTCACTGTTAAAGGCCGGTGTAACGGTGGGTCTGGGTACAGACGGGTGTGCCAGCAATAACAATCTAGATCTATTTTCAGAGATGGATACGGCAGCCAAACTCCACAAGGTTAACGCCATGGACCCCACGTTGATGGATGCCGTTACCGTTCTGAAAATGGCCACCATTGAAGGGGCGAGATCCTTGGGACTTCAAGATATCACCGGTTCACTGGAAATCGGGAAAAAGGCGGATGTCATTATCATCGATACCCATAAACCTCATCTCGTACCGGTTTACAATCCAGTATCCCATATCATCTATGCCGCAAAAGGATCGGATGTTCGAGATGTCATCGTCGACGGACGTATCCTCGTCAAGGATCGGAAACTTCTGAGTGTCGATTTAGAGGACATCATCGAAAAGGTTATCACGTTTAGTAAAAACATAAAGATCTGAAGAGCAAACCTTAGAATCAGGAATATCGTAGTACTGTTGACTTTGCCGTAATTCAAGATTGATGTCACTGTTTTTTATCTTGGCACATCACGCGTTCAGCCAACGATTGAGGAATTCTCAATGGCTCCTATGCCGGGGTTTTCATAATATTCTCTTATCAAAGGATCGGGTGGGATTGTGATCTGAAGCAGTGATCAAAGGATCAGCTTATTTCCATGTACGTTGGAGATATCTGAAATCTTAACGGTGCTGACCGGCTTGGTTGAGTGCCAGCGAAACCCCAGTCTGCGTAGAGCACATTTTTAGATTGTGAGAGTGCAAGCCTCTATGAAACTTTTACCAAGAAGCGTTGGGTGAACAATATATAATAATTCTCCTCCTGCAACAGACATACCGGCTGAGATACAACCTAAACGTGCAAGATTGGCTAATGCAAGAGCAACCTCTCTGTTTGGATGCTTGTATTTATGTTTAGGATCATCCGGTCGAATATCAACCTGTTTTGGCAAATCAGCGGTTAAAACACCTTTATGTTGTGTTTCGCTGAAGGGTAGTGAGTATATCTTATCAAGTATTTGAGCCTCAAGTGTGCTAATTCGCTCAAGAATATCTATATATATTCTTTTTATTTCAATTCCACTTTCTGCGTTTGCAGCGTTAACCAGAAGCTTTGCAAATAAGTCTTGAATATCGTCATTATCTTCTAAAGATGCACCTTGAAATAATGGGATGGCAATTTTCATTTGAACAGCACGAGTGGGATTTTGAATACCTACTTCTTTTAAGAAATGTTCAGCCCTCTCTATAAGGCAACATTGTCGTTCCCATCTCATATATTTTAACTTATCTTCGACAATTCCCATCCCTTGTTCCAACGGACCTTTTATAAATTTTGCAACGAACTTACTAAGTTTCTGCCCAGCATCTACTACCTGACCAGTTGTTTTGGCAATTTCCTGTGCGGCTTTGGCTGTTTCTTTTATGGTTTCAAGTTCTTCATTCATGTTATTTTTCTCTATCGAACCAGTTATTCTAAATACCTTGGAGATATCCCAAATTTATCTCTTTCCCTGTTTGCCAAGCATTGGCTTTAAAGAATTCCAAGCGCCATCCTCAAATGCTTGAAAAGCTTTCATGCTTATGCTGTTATCAAAAGCGTATATATTAAGGGTGATTTCCAAATCCAAATTTTGACACCAGTAATAAAGTTGCATTGAATATGTCCCTTTTGGGCCAAATCCTAAATGTTGTTTTATTCGGGGAGTTAATCCTTTGGAACTACCGACATAAAGGCAAGGAGATTTTGAGTTTAACCTTGCATATGCTCTTTCTGATTTATTGCTTTCTTTTGCATTTTTATATCTGTTGTAAACGTTATTTTTCAAAAAATTGTCTGGCAGGCAGAATGTGTAAATGTATTTATATTTTTTGTGATTTATTTGGTTTTTTATTTGGTTAAGGAAGTTTTCTACATATTGAACGTTTTGAAGATCCTTTGTGTTGAATTTGTAGGACATTTTTTTTTCAAACTGAATATTTTTGATGCCATCAATAATCGACACTAAATCGTTTATTATAGCTTTTTTTACTTTTTTAATATCCATATCATTTATGTGTGCATTTCATTTCTTTTAGATAAGGCTGCTAATCAGCCGCGCGGTTTTTTGCGTCGGCTGTATTAGCCTGGTTGGAGCTTTGTCTCTGAAACCGATCCGTCCTCGTTGATCCAAAAAAATGTGAACTTGCAGGTGTTCTGGAACCAACTCACCCGAGACGCGAGGTTCTGATATGTTGCGAATCCCGCTGGGAGAGCAACAGCAAGCATGTTTTCGGCAGACTCTTCTCTGTAGAGAATCATGTCGAACATGGCCTGTGAAAACCAGTGGCGCGCCTGCGTGTGCTGACTGCGATCCGGATAGCCCTTCACGGAGATCCAAAGTCTGCTGCCTTCTGGACTATGGGCCTCGACGTCCTTGCCACTGGAGCGGGATGCAGTGTCTGCGACAGACATGACGCGGTAACCTCGGCTGACCAAATGAGAGACAACCGCGGATTGAACATTGCCCTCCCAGTACCATGGCTGCGCAGGGCCACCTGAAGGGACTGGTGACGACTTTACGCTTAGGGAAGTTTCAGCGGCAGGATGTGTCGAACCCGTGGAATTGACGACCTTGAATCTATTGCAACGGGCGCAGGTCGCCTGACGTCGTGTGAGCCGCTCCGTGCTCCCGAGTCGACGGCAGATCTGATTGACCTGCTGGCGTGGCTTAATTCCGGTTTGCTTGGAAAGGCAATCGTCGCAGAGATTCCCCCCTGATTCATTAAGATAATCGAGTATGTGGTCAGTATTGCTCATCTGTTTTAAGTTCCTTAATGCCCCAACGCCCTGCCTGAGCAACGGCCCTATCTTGGACCGGATTTCTAAAAGCTTTTACGTTAAACCTCGATTTTCCCGCCGTCTTCTCCAGGCGGATGTTATGTGCTTTATATCGAAAGACTTTTTGACCGCTTTAATTTGCCCGCCGACCATAACAAAAAATCTATTTTCTTAACAATTGGAACTTTGCTTGCTTTAGTCTGAAAAGCACCCTCAAACTCATTGAGTGCATTTCTCAGCATGGATTTACCAAGAGCCTTTTCGTAATCTGATTTTAGTATAGCATAGAACTGGAGGTACTCCGATAGCCTTACATCAAAGGACTTATAGTTGTGGGGATGAGAGAATCCGTAAAGGATAGCTACTCCAGAATCGTATAATGGATAGGATGGTTTAACGGTGTTTGCCAGCTTAGAAATAAAGGAAAATTGTAACGTTTTATTCCCTTTCCGATTTGGATATTTATGAAGTTCCCGAGCAAGATACTTGAAATCTATATTTTCTAAATCCCTTGCTTCTTCCAATAGCTCGAAATATCTATCTTTGAATTCATCGGTGAGGCCGGCGTTATCAAGTCTATAAAATGAGCGAAAAACGAATTTAAAAAGATAGTTATACCTGACATCACTTTTTTGAAACTCATTCGATAGAAATAAGTACACATCAATACTTTCATGTGAAATGTTTTCAACAATCTGACGAGCGTATTTGTTAATGTTTTCCCATTTAAAAGACATACTAATTTCCCCACAAAACGCTGGGCATCACCTGGACCAAAAACCGCCAGGTTTTTGGGATCGGAGTGCATGCCATGGTTATATGCGTGCATCTTGAAAGCTTATACTAACATCACTTTCGCGCTGTTTCCAGCCGCTTCAAAAAGAGAAAGTAGTTCTTGACTTTGGTTCTGATAAATGTTTCGTTTTTTCATAGGTGAAGCTCCTTTCGTTTCTGCAGCTGCTTCATTGCAGACTGCCCATAAATTATGCCACAGGTGAAAACCAGATGGCTCATTAAACAGGGGAGCTTCACCTTTTTTATTTGAATTAATCTGATTAGGGGGGAATTTTAGACTTGAAATCCCCGAGTAGCAGAGTTGGGGAGGCTCCGCGAGCTCACCTAAAAGGCTCGCTCGCCTCGCCAACATCTACCTCTCGGAAAGGTACCGGCTCGCTCGCCTCGCCAACATCTACCTCTCGGAAAGGTACCAGGTATCCGTAACGCCCTGTGTGAGCAACGGCCCAAGGCAGTCCGAGCAATTAAGGCTTTTACGTAAGCCGCGGTTTTTCTGCCGTCTGCTCCACACGATTGTTATGGCTAAAACGAAAGTCATCGCGTGCTATCAAACCTTTATTCTTTTTCTATTAGACTAGTCATGAAAAACATCCAAATAAACGCCATAAAGCCTAAGCCAAAACATCCACCTATAAAAAAACCTCGCAAATCGCCTTCAAACAGAATTGCTCCAACAGCAGACAAACCTATCCCAGCACAAAGAACGTAGAATATATGGAGAGCTTTTTTAAATCGCGGCTTTTCGGAATCGATGGAGATTTTACTAATTCTTCTCAATGACATCGATGGTGTCAGTGTGAAAACAGCTAGGATAAAAGATAGTAACACAATAAAAAGCCCCGCACTACCTGTCTTCAGACTCCCTGAAACAACCGCTGATTTGATATCGATCGCCCCTTCTGCAGATATCCCGTTCACAATCATCCAGATTCCGATAGAGAAAAACACAATTGCTGCAACAAGGGTCACCAACCTCAGTATATCGTTGAATTCTATTTTCATTTCGCTGTTTTTAATGAGCTATAACCGTGATTATACAGTTCTGTTTATTATTTGAAAAAAGCAGTTCCCAATACATCGCTTAACAACGTTAATATAATCAATATAACCCCAAAATAAACTGTAATTATTGCTAAAATATAATGCCGTTTTTCTAATTTTTCTTTCGAGATATAAGCGGCGAAAACGCGATTAATAGATACGAGACCTATAAAAAATAACAGCATTCCTGAGCCAAAAGCCAAAAAAGACGCTATTATAGATCCTGTTTTAATTGCGATAGCTAAAAGCGCTGAAGTCAGAATTAACCACTCAAGCCATAAAAACCAAGCCTTCGCATAACCTTTGTCCAATAGTTTCTCTGCGATTTCATAAACTGTTTCAAATATTCTCTGTTCCCTAGATTTCAGTTTCTTGGAAATATCTTTCAGAAGCTTATCAAAATCGTTCTTTTTTTTAAGCTCTTCCTGGGCCTGATTGTTTTTCTGTTGTTCAGCCATGAAATGTTTGTTGAGCATACGTGGTGCTGACCCGGCTGGGGTTGAGCGTCAGCGAAAACCCAGCCGGTTTCCAGCACATAGTTAAGTCTTTATCCTTCCAGTTAAAACAACAATTATAATCCCGCTACAACACATAATGACCACCAAAATTGATGAAATGCTACTAATGATGTCTGAAGTGCCGAATACCCCTAAATTCTTTATTGCTTCGCTAATCATATAAATTGCAGGCCCTATAACAAAGGCATAAATCATTATCCAACCAATGATGTGACTTACCATTTTTCCTATAATCCCTGCTTCGAATTGCATAATATCGAGGCCTTGAATATAGTTAGAAGGCAGCCTAAGTTCATGGAGGCTGAGTTCTGCGAAAATTTTACATCTAGAGATAGTGGCATAGTCGTAAACTTCTCTCTGAAGCCTTCGAAGGTAGCCTATGGCTGTTTGCATTACAAAAAGGGCAGAAGGTATAACTAAAAATATTTTTTGGAAAAGTGATTTGTCAGAGATCTTAACAGGGCCGTAAGATATACCCTCCCAGCCAGCATGAACCACTAAGTAATAAGTTACCACTGCGATTAAAAGTAATAATTGAAGGTTCATAAACTGACGATTACTTGTAATGAGGCTATCTCGGACATCGGAAAGAAATAGCTCTAGGTGTGTTTCATCTGGGTTAGATTCATAAAGAGCCTTTACTTTAGTTATTACGTCCATGTATGATTTCCTTAGGGCTTAACATTAGACGTCTCGTTTTTGTTCCAATTAGGGATATTAAATAGCCGTCTATTTAACATTCCCATATGGAACAAAAAATTGCCTGATAGCCAGCCATGAAAGATGATACTATACTTTTTAGAACAGTATCATCGAAATTACAGATATATCGAGAGTACCTCACGAAAATCTAACTTGTCAAAACCTGTGTTTTCTTGCCATTTTGTGAACTACAACCGCTGTTGTGATATCTAATCGGTATCAATTCAAACAAAAACCCCACCTCTCTGTTTGAGAAATGGGGTTCAAAATAGTCACATACGCTTTCCTTTTGTATAAGAATTAAAAAGACCTAATTGTCAAAGCATCAAGGCAAGCCAAAATTGAATTACATTAGAGTAAAAGTAAGTAAGATATCAGAAAAGAGAGCCAGATTGAAGGTACAGGTTAACTAATTGATAACAGGAATTTTTCCAACCATTATTTTTCACAGTTTTGCTAAATTGTCAAGATGATTATATAAAATGACACATTGTAGCAGGTTGAAGTCATGCCATATGAATCTTTTGTGATTATAAATGCCTTTTTATTCGCCAAACAAAACTGCTGTTTATCAACTGCTCAGTATGTTCAAAACCTTACTTAAAAATCACATGTCAACAGGTCGAGATGATGATTTAATGGTATCACGAAAAAAGGTAGGATTCTTAACAACAGTATAGGTCAAATCTATGTGACCTCTTGCCATGACCTCATCATAAGCGATTAATGGTGATCACACAGATACCGGAGTTTTAGAATCCTGAGATCGCTTGCCAGAAGATGCAAGTATCATCCAACTCAAAAACCTGTGATAAGTCTGACCTGCCGCGGGTTGCGATTGAGGGTTGGCACGAAGATTCTCTTTATTTGAACATCAACTTTTCAGGACCTGTGAACTATAGCACATACATAAAATCCGAGTTCACTTATTCGTACCGGTTCCAATGGTTATATGCCCAGTTGAAATGGTGATCGTGGTCTATTGTAAGTGCAGAGTGACGCTTCGACCAGATGCCTTCCCGATCTTCAGATTCGATCCCGGTATGCCCATGTCTGTCGCAACAAACGTGTTGGCGCATTCGTCGAATGAAATTGCCAGTTCCATGACTCGCTGAGTAAAAGGCTCAGAAGCAGCGTCAAAAATTGTCCCGGGAAACGCACCAAAACCGGTAACGAACGGAACGCAATCTTCACCACCCGAAAGGATAATAAAGCTCGGCGTACCCGCCCTACCCATTCTTCGGAAGTCACCCGATAATCTTCGGTCCCATCGACTTCTTCGAATAGTTCGAAGTACCCTTCTGCACATCGGCGCAACTGGCCAATTTCCGGGTAATAGCCACCCCAGCCCCGTTCCAGAACGGCCCAATGGAAATCATCCGAACCCCAACGAAATGCAAAGGGATTTCTCGTTAGGTCGGTTGCTACCGCTGGTTTCCGAACGAAGTGAATCGTTGTCGTGGCGAACCAACGCTCTGTCGAATTAGGATTGATCAACCGATGTACCTTGGCGAAAAGGTGACGATAAATATCATCCTGTTTCCCCCCAGCGGCATCATTCGGTCGAACAAAATGTTCTATTGATCCGCTTGCGATCACACCGTCGAAGGTTCGGTCCCACTCGTCTGGTATCGCTCGGTAGTCGAGAAGGTAGACATCGAGCATCTTTTTTTGGCAATACCTCATCTGTTCGGGAGAAATTGTAATACCAACCCCCATGGCGCCGCGCAACCGGATTCGCTCCAAAAGGGTCCCGTAACCACAACCTATGTCTAATATGCGTCGGCCTGGTCCGCATTTGATCTGATCTAACAGGTAGTCAAGTTGATTAGCCTTGGCCTGTTCATAAGGTGTTTCGGGGTTACCGTGATACATCCCCTCCGTCAGGTCGAACAACCCACAAGCCGGAAAGAACCTATCAACGGCCGAGTAGCAGGTAACGACCGTTTTCCAGGGCAGAGCATTCTCTGCGAACGGATCGGTCGCTGAATAAGAGTTATTAACCATCATGTCGCCCTGACTTACATTATTAAGTATGTTGATAATCTCATCTAAAACATTGTAAGCATATACGACAATTTGGCTGCTTTTAGTTTAAATAATGGGACCGGTAGTATCGATGGACATTAAAAGCATGGATTGCCAGCTTAAGCATTGAATATCATAGACAAGCTGAAACCACAAGCTATTGATTTTCGGGGGCTATCCCGCTTTGGTATATCTTATGAAACTCTAAAGATATCATCCACCCTAAAATCCTGCGATATGTCTGACATCTTGGCCCTGATTGCATATGTGCAATTTTCAATAGGGCAAATCCTTTTTGCAGGGGTTTGCCTTTTTGCTTTTTTATGAAATTTACGATATATGTAATCGTAGTTGATTAACCTCGGGTTGCTGTTCTGGCAAGAAATCACCAAAATGGACAGGGTCGAGGATGCCCTCAATGCCACTCGCGCAGCCGTGGAGGAAGGCATTGTCCCCGGTGGCGGCGTTGCCTATATGCGTGCCATGAAAGTTCTTGAAAAGGCCCGATTCCCGCGCGAAGAGCTTGGTGTTAACCTCATTAAACGTGCCCTTGAAGAGCCTGTAAGGCAGATCGCCAACAATGCCGGTTTTGAGGGCTCCGTGGTGGTTCATCACGTTATGGAAGGTGAAGGGAGTTTTGGATTCAATGCCGAAACAGGGACTTATGAGGATCTTATGAAGGCCGGCATTGTGGATCCGACCAAGGTAACGCGATTTGCGCTTCAAAATGCCGCGTCCGTGGCAGGCCTTCTCATGACCACAGAGGCGATGGTTGCTGAAAAGCCCAAAAAAGGGAAATCCTCGGCGCCCGCCATGCCACCGGAGGACATGTATTAATTCATCTTAGGGCCGCGGCCCTTACGGGTTACCTCCGAGTGTTTAGGAACTTTAAGGGAAATGTTATTTAAAAGGACAAAAAGCAAGTCCCTATCCATTAGTAAATGCACGCCATGCGACTATATCTGATCAATCCTTCCAACCCGCTTGTCAGCATCGTCAAAGTCAAGAAGAACCGCTGGAACCGTTACCGCGTGTGGAAACCGCTCAGCCTTATGGTTCTCGCGGGCCTGACTCCTTCGGAGTGGGAAATCTCGATTGTAGACGAGAACCTGGGCGCGCCGGACTATCGGGCCATGCCTCGGCCGGACCTGGTGGGCATTACCGCTTTCACCTCCCAGGCGAACCGCGCCTATGAAGTATCTAATCACTTCCGGCGGTTGGGCGTGCCCGTCATCATGGGCGGCATTCACGCAACCATGTGTCTGGACGAGGTCATGGAGCGTGTGGACTCTGTCGTCACTGGGGAAGCCGAGGGCATCTGGCCACAGGTTCTGGAGGACGCCCGACATGGCTGCCTGAAGCGCCGGTATGACGGAGGGCTGGCCGAGATAAACGATGTCCCGTTTGCCCGTCATGATTTGGCGGCTACGGGATATGCCTTCGGAGCCATTCAGACCACACGCGGCTGTCCATTGAACTGCAGCTTTTGCAGCGTGACGGCATTCAACGGGGCACACTACCGGCAGCGACCCATTCCGGATGTCGTGCGGGAATTCCAGTCGGTCCGTGAAAAACATGTTCTGGTGGTGGACGACAACCTCATCGGCACGCGCCCTGACCACATCGCCCGCGCCAAGGACCTGTTCCGCGCCATGGCACGTGCGAACCTGGGAAAGCAATGGGTTGCCCAGGCCTCCATTAACTTCGCCGATGACGAAGAACTCCTGGCGCTGGCCGCGAAGGCCGGATGCAGGGGCATCTTCATCGGCTTTGAAACCCCCTCGCCGGAAGGACTGCGGGAGCTCGGTAAAAAATTCAACCTTCTGAAGGGCCGGGATTTTCGTGCCTCCGTGCGGCGCATCCAGAGGCACCACATACTGGTTGTGGGTTCCTTTATCATCGGTTTGGACATCGACGAACCGGGCATCGGCAAACGTATCGCTGAGGTGGCCCGCCGGTACGGCGTGGACAATCTCAACGTGCTGTTTCTGACGCCCTTGCCCGGCACGCGCCTGTGGGACCAGATGAAATCGCATGACCGCATCGCCCTCGATACGTTCCCGGAGGACTGGAAATATTACACGCTGACCTTCCCGGTGGCCCGGTATAAGCATCTGTCCCTGGACGGCATCATCGAAGAAATGATCTCCTGCGACCGGGACTTCTATTCCATGCCGCGCATTCTGCGCAGGGTCTGGAGCAGCTTGTGGCAACGGCGCAAGCCGCTGATCAGCTTGGTGGGCAATCTCTCATACAGGAACAATCTTCGGCTGAACCTTAAGGCATATACGGACTTCAAGTCGTCTGTAAGAGCTAGGGTTTGATCTAATTGACGTTGTCATGGAGATGTTTTTCCCTTGTCTGAAGGTATATCAGGATCAGATTAATGGTTGGGACCAGAGAATTGGAACATTGCCCTTTGTATTCAAAAAAGACAAAGGCTCAAGAACACAGGTGACCCAATGGATGCTCTGGAACTTGCGAAACCGGCAAAGAAGCAAAATATAATCGATATGGCAGTTGGCGTTAGTGCCAAGAACTTTTTTGTGTGACTTAGTGCCTTGATTTTATTGAAATTTAAAAATCAAACTGTCAAAGATCAGTTAAAGCATAACAAATTAATATGGCTGACAGCAAGAAGCTCGGAGGTTTTTGTTTCTTGGCAATAATAGAGAAAGAGCTTGGTAGCTGTACCAGCTAATAGCTTCAGCTGATCTTAACGTTATCCACATTTTGATAGCTGCAATAAAACACACGTATCATGTCTATTAAAATTCGTGTGATATCGTTTTTCAATGAGGGCAAATCCTTTTTCGAGGGTTTGCCTTTTTCGCTTTTACGATATATATTAGGAATCAATTGGTGATGGGCTGTTTTGGCAAGGTAAATGCGCATGCCCATTTTCTAATTGACTTAAACATTTTCATAAATTAAGGGAAACTCTCCGAAAGGAGTCGAAGATGGAAATGAAAAAAGTGCTGGCGTGGTGGAGTAAGGTCTGCCCCGGGTGCAACATCGGGCGCAAATATCCAGAATCATTTATCGGCCAGAAAGTAAGGAATCACTGGGAAAAAGGATGCCCCTTACACAACGCTTATGTTGAGGTGTACGATAGCGAAGAGCCTTCGCCGAAGAAAAGTAAGGGGGAATCCGATAATAAATGAGATATTTGACGTTACGGCTACTGCTATTAATGTTCAATTCTATTATTAGAAGGGTTGTGAGGATCATCAGTTCCGGGGTAAACTTTTTAAATAGCCGATTGCATGGTCGAGTGGCGCAGGGGAACCTCCCCCCTGCGC
>CAXMTB010000102.1:0-11555 GCA_964195835.1 uncultured Nitrospinaceae bacterium
GCTTTGGGCCCGGAATTTTGGCACGGGTGAGAGTCTGATGGACATGATGTGCAATTCCTGCCATTCAGGTAAAGGTTCTGCCAAGGATAAAATTCCGCAAATATCTTCTCATCCACAGGAAAAATTGATTAACAGCCACGGTAGAAACGTTCCGGGCAGGATCGATTTTTTCCCGATGTTTCACAAAAGTTACGGAGAACCGAAAACTTTGGGAACCGTTTCATGTCCATCCTGCCATGATGCCCATATATGGGATGCGGGAGTGAATGCCAAAGGAAAAGGGGCGAATATCGAAGGGGATGCAACCAACAGTTTCCTCAGATCCAGATCTTCTATTCTTCCCTGTAAAGACTGCCATGGGCCGGATGCACTGTTCAGGTATAAATATTTCCACAATGCAATTGAACGCAAAGCGAATATGAGAAAAAAATAATTGCAATGATCACCCTGCAGTCCCGCTTTCGGCGGGACTGCGACGGGACGCTCCAACATTTTTTGAAAAAAATGCGTTGTACCAATTTCGGACAATGCCAACCATCTTATATTATGATATTTTATCGAACCTAATGTTTATTATTTGTACACTAAAAGCCGGATCCTATGAATAATTTTGGCATGGAATTTGCTGTAACTATAAGATTGTTTGACCGTCAATTCGGTTAACCTGTTTTCCTATATTCATAAAAAAATGCCGAATTTCAAAGATTAATGAGATTTTTATTAACAGGTAAATAGAATAGAATGCGCTTAAAACCTAATTTTAGATGTATTTTTTTTCTTGTTTTATTTTTTTGCCCATTTCTTTTTTTTATCCCGGCAAATGTTTTTTCCGCTGATATCGGCAACTGTTTGTTGTGTCACAAATATCCTGGTCTTAGCAGGATTGACGAAGAAGGTAAATTCAGGCTTCTTTATGTTAATGAATCGATCTTTACAAACAGTGTTCATGCAAAGGTAAAATGCGAAGGATGCCATACCGACATCAAAAAGATCCCTCATGATCCTGCAAAAAAAGTCGACTGCCTGAGAGAGTGTCATATTATAGAACCTTCCAGCGAACAAAAATTTTCTCACAAAGACGTGGCATCATTTTTATCGAAAAGTGTGCATGCCAAAGTCGATGAGAAGCAAAAGTCAAAAAAATATGCTGAGGACATGCCTGATTGTCTGGACTGTCACGACAATCCCATATACAGACCCCTTTCTTTCTTTAAAAGAGTCCGTCCCGGTATTTCTGAAATGGCTCTTGGCAGATGCAGGGTCTGCCATAAAAAAGACGAGTTTATCTTCAGATTTTACAATCACGTTACAACGCGGTTGCACACAACCAGAAGTCCTAAAAATATTGCCGAAATGTGCGGGCGATGCCATGATGATCCCAAAGTGGTGGCTCGGCATAACTTTACCACAAAAGCCGTCTATTCATACGGAGAAACCTTCCACGGCAAGGCTGCCAACTATCTTGATGAAAGGATTCCTGATTGTCTGGACTGTCACGTTAACAGAGGAAGATCCGTTCACCAAATGCTGAGCCATGAAGATCCCTTGTCGATCACCTATGACACCAACAAAGCTGCAATCTGTACAAATATAGAATGCCACCCAAAAGCAACACCCAGCCTTGCCAATTACAAGGTTCATATGGAGTTCGATCCGGAGCAAAGTCCCAAAGAATACTATTTCAAAATATTTTTTATCGCACTCACCGGCGGAACACTACTCCCTCTTATGGGGATCATGTTTTTAGACTTATTCAGAAGACTGTTCCCGAATGTAAGGATCACGAGAAGGAAGTAACTCAATGGAAACATACAATATTATTAAGGTGAAAAAGGGGCAAAAATACTTTTTCAGATCAACGGCGAATCAGAGGTTACAGCATATCATACTGGCAATTTGTGTGATTGTCCTCGTATTAACAGGCATGCCGCTGAAGTTCCATGATGCTTCCTGGGCGCACTATCTTTATGCACTGTTTGGCGGGATCAAGGTGGCCCCTATCGTCCACAAGACAGCCGGTTGCATTTTAATGTTACTGTTTGTCTATCACATCATTTATCTGGCGTATAACATATATGCCGGACAGATTGCTCCTTTACAAAAGAAGAAAGAATTAAATGTCGGCAAGTTAGTAAAACTGCTGGCCACTTTACCCTTTATACCGAACCGAAAAGATTTAGACGATATTATTCAGCTTTTTAAGTATCTGTTTTTTATGACGGATAGAAAGCCCCAGGGTGATGAATTTACATGGAAGAATAAGTTTGATTACTGGGCGCCCTTTTGGGGGATCCCGGTTCTGGGAATCTCAGGTCTGATCATGTGGAACAAAGAGTTTGCCACACAATTCTTACCCGGAGAAATTATCAATTTTGCATTGATTGCCCATAGCGATGAAGCATTGCTCGCCGCCCTCTTTTTGTTTATATGGCACTGGTATAATGTTCATTTCAAAACCTCTGTTTTTCCCATGGGTACGGTATTTATTACCGGTTATTTATCTGAAAAGCTGATGGTGGAAGACCATTACGAATATTATGTGAAAATCATGAAACAAGCCGGCCTTGAACACGAGATATTACCGCCCCATGGTTCCCTTTCGCGCGAGCCGGCAAAAGCAAAACTGGTTGGTGAAGAATCAGGCACAACGTCAAAGGACGAAAGTTCCCAAACATATGAATCCATGGAAGGGAGGCAGCCGGCATGATTAAAAAGCTACTTTCTAAGCTATATATTTTAGGGTTCATGGTTTTGACGGTGTTTTTTATGGTCATTATTTGGAAAGTGACGTTCGGACATCTGGTCGATACGAACCATCTAAGAAAAAGAGCCGAAGAGATAGTAAAAAATGTAGGCGAGGAGCAAAAAAAGAATAAAGAAAAAGCAGGCGTCTCATTTGCAGAAACCATACTCGAAGGCGAAGAGCGGGTCAAACATTACCTGGGTTACCGAGTTTTAGAAGAGCTGAGAATAAAAGATCATTTCCACCATATTGATTTCGATTTTAAGCCGGATCAGAGATTATACTGCATTGGATGCCATGGTGATATGCCGCATGGCAAAGTTAAGGAATTAAGGGCCTTTGGGAATATGCATGCGTCTTATATTGCCTGCCAGACATGCCATGTCAGGCTGGAAGATCCCGAAAAGACGGGCGTTTTCAAGTGGTATGACAGAACCACGGGTGAGATAGTACCCAGTCCGGTTAAGGAAGGTGCTTCCCCTGGGACTTACGAAAGTAAAATTATACCGTTTGTGCGTATTAACGGAAAACTTCAGAGAATCGACACACAAGAAAGGATTGATTTCGCTAAAGAATACAGAAAATTGGAAAAGACACTGACAGATGTTCAAAAGTCAAAGGCAAAAAAGATCGTCCACAATATCGTAAGTAAAAAACCGTATATTTGTGAAGAATGCCACCAAAAGGAGACTCCCTTACTGGCATTTGAAAACCTTGGATATAAGGCAAGAAGAATAGACGCCTTTGTAGGCACAGAGGTTATCGGCATGATAAAGAAATACACCAAATTCTATATGCCGCGAATGCTGCAACCCGGCTTTGTGGACGAAAAGCCGGCAAATGAGAGCTGATCGGGGCTAACCCGAATGAACCGGAACCAATAAATATTTGCCACAACATAACACGACTTTTTATCGATAGCTATTAAGGAAATCTTCGGTGTTATCCAACAAATGTATTTTAACTAACATTTGTATTTTCGCAGTTCTATTCTTGATTCTGTATTCCGGTACTACATCTGCCCAAACCGGCGCGATTCCTGACACGGAGAATTGCCTCTATTGCCACAGATATCCCATGATGGGGCGGTATGACAAAACCGGCAAGCGGATATTCTATGTTAATGAAAATATGTTTGCCAAATCTGTTCATTCCAAATTGAGATGCAAGAGCTGTCATGTCGGACTCGATACAATCCCCCATACCAATATCGAAAAAGTGGACTGTTCTACAAAATGCCATATTGAAGAGCCATCCACCAGCAAAGAATTTTCACATAAGAATATGATTAATAAATATGAGGCCAGCGTTCACGGCAAGGGAACAGCAGAAAACCCGAAACCTTTCCCCGAAGATTTGCCCACCTGCAAATATTGTCATAATAATCGCATGTATAACCCTTACCCGGGAAAGTGGGGTAAAAGCTCAGCCTTATCCAACGAAACGATGGCCAGATGCCTGGGGTGCCATGCAGAGGTACTATGGACCCAAAGGTTTTATACTCATTTCACCCACCGCATGGACCGCAGAAGGAGCCAGCTGTCAATTGTAGCCCTATGCACAAGCTGTCATGGAGATCAAAAGAAAATGGTCCGTCATGGCCTCGAGGGCATTGAAACCTATAAAGACACTTTTCATTGGTCCCAAGTAAAATATGGGGTTGAAGGCGCTCCTGATTGTATTAGTTGCCATGTTCCGAGAGGTTATTCCACTCATTTTATTCGTCCAAAAACAGATCCGACTTCACCTGTTAACTTTGCCAACAGGGTCAGGACCTGTAGTAATCAGGGCGGCCAGCAAAAATGTCATCCCGGTGCCACACCCGAATTTGCCAGCGGCAGAGTTCATGCATATGGAATTAAAGCCCGCATTGCAGCCCAAAATAATGTCCTTAAAGATCAAACTCAAGATATATCGCTTATGACGGATCGGGCTAAAGTAGATATTTCGGAGGAAGAAATATTTAATTATACTATATTAAGAATAGTCAGGTTATTTTATCAGGTATTGATAGCCGTAGTGGTAGGTTCAATGTGTTTACATCAATTGCTCGATTATATCCGAACCAAGAAAAGACATCACTGATTTTTATTATCCAGACCTCGCTAAATGGTCGAATAGCCGATTGGTTAAATGGTTGTTATGACACCAATATTATCAAACAACGCGACAATTGAACACTTGCATGTTGTTGATTTTCAAGTTGATAATATGGACATTTTTAACCATTCGACCATTTAACCAATAAACCAATTAACGATATCTGTTATCGCTGAAGGGATGTTAACATGGGGAATAAAGATACAGCTGTTGAAGCGGTTGCAGCCGGTATCGGATTTGAATCCGCTGATGACAAACTGTATTTTATCCGTTTAAATCTTTCCGAAAGAGTTCAACATGGGATTTTTGTAGTCTGTTTTATTGTGCTCGTAATTACCGGGTTTATGGTCAAAATCCCGGAAGATATAGTCGATAAGCTTGGCGAAGCCGGCAAGGCGATCTTTTATTACCGGAGCATTCTGCATCGTACCGCCGGCGTCATAATGATACTGACCGGCATATATCATAATTATTATCTTATCTTTACCGCGGAAGGCCGTCGCTGGCTGGTTGACATGCTACCTAGGCTCAAGGACCTAACCGATATGATCCTGAATATTCGTTATTATCTAGGTTTAAGAAATGGGCCCCCTGAATTCGATCGATTTTGCTATAAGCATAAACTGGAATATCTGGCCCTGTTTGCCGGCACCGCATTAATGTCAATAACCGGTCTGCTTTTGTGGACGGAATCTTTTTGGAGCAAATTTATTCTGGATCTTGCTACCCTTGTCCACGGGATGGAAGCAGTCTTGGCCTGTTTGGCGATTATGGTATGGCATTTATATGAAGTTCATCTAAGGCCTCACAAATTTCCGATAGATAACATGTGGCTTACAGGTGTAATCGATGAAGAAGAGATGAAAGAAGAGTTTCCTTTGCATTATAAAAAAATTATGGATGATCCGGAACTAAAAAAAATTTATATTAAAAAATGATGGATTCGATTTTTTACGAATTCATCATTTATCAATCTTTTAAAATAATTCTAACCCTCAAGATTTTGCCAGGACGTCTATGAAAAGAGTTGTAAATCAAATAATAAAGCTTCCTGTTTTTCTTATCAAAGCTGTTTATCTTCTACCGTTTATTTTGTTTGCCGTCTGGCTGCTGCAATTGCTCTATTTCCCCAAACTTGAGGTTTTCAAACTGGATGCCGCCCGATTTGCTCCGATGCTCAAGCCCGCAGAAGAGCAAGATGTCTTCACTGAAATTTTAATGTCGCGATCGCAGATATCCCCTGGTCATTTTCATATGATTGATGAGTATATTTCCCAGCAGGAATCGATGGCGCCTCTTTGTCTGACGTGTCATGGAACTTATCCCCACAGTAAAGAAAAAAAAGTGCGGGCGCTACTGAATTTTCATACCGGTTTTATCGCCTGTGCGGTATGTCATGCCCGCCAAGAACCCGGAACAAAAGATATTATTTTCTCATGGGTTGAGCGTGAGACCGGAGAAATCGTCAATAAAGTCCCGGGCGAATATGGTAAATATCCGGCAAAAATTTTTCCGATACAGATTGGCCCCCAAGACCAAAAAAAGATTTTCCGGCCGGTGGAGGAAAAGGCCGCGCTGCAGTATATAAAAATTAAGGATAAATTTAATCCTGACCAGGCTGCTCAGGCTAAAATAAAGCTCCATGAACACATTTCTACAAAACCGGTATTCTGTTCTGATTGCCACCAAAAAGACGGATATCTAAATTTTATAGAACTGGGATTTCCCCTTAAGCGGGTTAATCATTTGAATTCCACCGAAGTCGTGGGCTTGATCGAGAAATATAAGACGTTTTACCTCCCTTCTGAAATTGATTTCGGCGCTGAAAAAGCCTTTAATTGAAAAAATAATACTTGTCTCTTTTTATCTTAAAAAATGAAAAAATATCATCTTTCAATTTTACTGATCATTTTATGTTCTTATATTTTTCTTGCCACCAGAAGCTTTGCCCTGGACGAAGGCGGCTGCCTCATCTGCCATCAGTACCCCGGACTTGTAAGGCTTGAAAAAACAGGCGGGTTTAAAGTACTTCATATTGATGCAGAAAAGTATTTCAAATCTCCACACGGCAAATTTCGCTGCAACAGCTGCCATGTTACCGTCGTCAAGGTCCCCCACACCGGCGAGACCAAAGTCGACTGCACAACCGAGTGCCACCATGGTGATGATGCCAAGGTGTTGCCGGAAAACTATCCGTTAAAAGGTTTTCACAAAAACGAACAATCTTTTATTGTCACCCTGCAGGATGAATCCTCCTGTCGGGTCTGTCATCCGTTGTATCCACACAGTAATAACAATCTGGTGCGTGGTTTTCTTAACCTGCATGCCGGATTTATGTTCTGTGATGTGTGTCACATTAAAAGAAGTAAATTTAATAATCTGGCTTATGATTGGGAAAACACTGAAAACGCCAAATTCAGCGGTGAACCCTTCGGGGCGTATTATAATCCCCGAACCGGCAGAACCCAGGAAAATGAACATTTCATTTCCAGAATTGCCGCCTTTGCAATCGAAAATGGAAAAAAACGGACGCTGGTGAATACCCAGGACACCGGCAGGGCCAATGAATTTATCTTAACAGAAAAAAAACTGAAGCCGGGTGAGAAAGAGAAAGAGCTGGTATTTTTCCACAGGGATACTGATCGAAAAGAGATCAGTGTGGCCTGCAACGAATGCCATTCCATCCACAGTATTCTGGATTTTAATAAACTTGGATTTGATGAAAAAAAGACCAAAGATCTGATATACATAAATATTAAAGGATTGGTGACCAAGTATAAAATATTTTATTTCCCGAATCTTTTTGGGCAATAAAGAAAAATTCGAACAACAGTTCAGCCACTAAGGCACAAAGGCACGAAGAAGATCAGGTGTCGGGGTTCAGGTGTCAGGGTTCAGAGATGAGAAGGATGGGAATAAATCTGCGGCGACACAACTGCTTTCCTTGGCCCCTGAACCCTTTAATTTTGTGACCTCTTGCCCTTGTGGTTGATCGATTACGATTAAAAATTATTCGGATGTCTATGGAAATTTCTGCAAAGCACATCTTCGCTTCTTTATTCTCGCTTTCAATAACATTATTAATATTGGCAACGCCGGCCTTGGGAGTAAGGCTTGTCAATGTAAAATACCTTTTTAAAATCACCGATAAGCTCAACGCTCCCAGTGATGTCGCGGTATCAAAGGATAGACTGATATATGTCGTCGATGGCGTCAACAACCAAATCAAGGTGTTTGACCATAACGGCAAATTTGTATCATCCTTTGGACGCCAAGGTTCCGGAAGAGGCGAATTCAGATTCCCGATAGGGATCGACATCGACAGTTCAGGCAAGGTCTATATTGCAGATTCCGGTAACCACAGGATACAGATTTTTAACCCCGGAGGGAGTTATATCGCCGAGATAAAAATTCCTTCAAAAGAAAAAAATCCTGCAGATCCTACCGATGTCGTCGTTGATGACTCCCGCAACAGATGTTATATCGTAGATAATGATAACCACTATATTCTCATCTACGACCTTTCAACCCTTGGATTAATAAAAACCTACGGCACAGCCGGTACTCAAAAACGCCAATTCAGATACCCCTTTTTTATAACTCTGGACAAAGATAAATATCTTTATATTGTCGATGTCATAAATACCAGAGTTCAAGTACTGAACCCAGAAGGACTGTTTGTTACGATCATTGGCGGCTGGGGTGTCGAAAAGGGAGAATTTTTCAGACCTAAAGGTGTTGCCATCGACACCGCCGGCAGGGTTTATGTGAGTGACAGCTATTTGGGAGTCATCCAGGTTTTTGATTCAAACGGCGAATTCTATTCCGTGCTGGGAGATCCGGAAAAAGGCACGGTAAAAAAATTCAAATCACCGGTAGGATTGTTCATCGACAAGAATAACAGGCTTTACGTTGTCGAAATGTTCGCAAACAAGGTCAGTGTGTATCTTATTCAAGGCGATACCGAAAAAAACTAGACCATTTAGCCACTAAGACACGAAAACACGAAAAAGTATCATCGCTTAAAGGCTTCGCCCCAATTGAAACAATGGAATAATGAGAAAAAGAATGGAACAGACCATATTCATATTGATGTTTATTCTTCCTTTTAACCCAATATTCCAGCACTCCATTATTCCAATTTTCCATTTGCAGAGCAAAGCGAAGCCAAGTCCAATTATTTACCTGAGTTTATGCATGATCTTTTCCTTGTGTACATTCAACATCTCCTTTGCAGGAGTCACGCCACCCAAAAATCCTAATTCAGCTAAGGGGTGTGCCATCTGTCATTATCGCTGGATAGACACCTTTTTTGTTGACGGCAAAGGCTCGGACCTGGTGGAGTATCAATCGGAAAAGGTTGTGGCGACGCCTGAAATGTGCTTTTCCTGCCACGACGGCAGCGTTAAGGATTCCAGGACAAAGCGGGATAAAAATTATGGACACAAGACAAACATGACGCCGCCGGCCCACATGAAGATACCGGAAATATTCCCGCTGGATGAAACCGCCAAGGTCCAGTGCGCTACATGCCACACCGCTCACGGTGTTCCGAGTGGTGAGAACACCCATGAAACCATCTTCATGAGAGTATCCAACAAGAACTCAGCCATGTGCGTCATGTGTCACGCGGATAAAGATGGGGGCCAGAATGCCGGGAATCATCCCATGGGCAACGTTCAGCAGGAGGTCCCCCGAAAACTTATTTCCCTTGGTGCTGTTACCGGGCAGGGAAAGAACCAGGTTGTTTGTGAGACCTGTCATGCGGCTCACGGTTCCCAATTTGAGACGCTTTTAGTTGACGGTGCCGGGAATTCCGGTCTTTGCCTCGATTGTCACAAAGACAAGAATATTTTTACGCCTCAGGGTAAAAGAAAGCCCTTTCATGTCATCAATGTAGCCACCGGAAAAGTAAAAATACCGCAGGCCCTTTTAAATAAGGGTTCAAAATTGGGATACAACGGGATAATCACCTGCCAGACGTGCCACAAGGTTCACAATAACAAAATAGAAAAACAACTTTTATTGATCAAGAAAGACGACGCGTCAACCTTTTGCCTGACCTGCCATAAAGACAAAAAATATCTCAAAGAGACAAAACACAACATTGCCCGAACTGCACCCCATGAAAAAAATCTGGAAGGCAAAACCGCGACCGAATCAGGGATCTGCTCAGCCTGTCATTTGCCGCACAAGGCCGCCAGAAAACTTTCCGGAGAAGGTGATTTTACAACACAGCTCTGTTTAAGCTGTCACACCCAAGGGAATGTGGCTGAAAAAGTTTTGATTAATGGAACGTCACACCCTTTGAATGTCAACCCCTATGAAGAAATTGATTCCCTAAATGTGGGCAAGAACAGAATAAGGCTTCCGCTTTTCAACACCTCCGGCGCTCCGAGTATCAATGGAAAGATTACCTGCGCAACCTGTCATGACCCGCACGGGTCCGGAGAGCGTCTGGCAAAGGCCAAATCCAAAAAAGGCGTTAAAGCAGGCAGGACCCTTCTTTTAAGAAATCGGATGCAATATATTTGCGAAGAGTGTCACCAGGATAAGAATTTAATTGCCAACTCCAAGCACGATCTGAGCAAGGTGGCGCCTGAAACGAAAAACATTTTGGGCATGACACCTTCGGAATCGGGATTGTGCGGGTCCTGTCACCTTGTGCACAGCGGGCAAAAAGCCTTTCTGTGGGCCAGGGAATTAGCTTCCCAAAGTAAAAATCCTGTCCAGGATATTTGTATCAGCTGCCACAATGAAAAGGGCATGGCCGGCAAAAAGACCATCAAAGACTATTCTCACCCGGTCAACGTATCCCCTTTTAAAAAAGGTATGACCACCACCCTGCCCCTTTTTGACAAGAACGGGAAAAAATCCAAGAAAGGGGACATGACCTGTCTCACATGCCATGATCCCCACCGTTGGGATCCAGTGAAAATAATGGGTTCAGATCATCATGATATTGAAGGAAACACCCGGAACAATTTTTTAAGGCTGCAGGCATCACCGGCTTCCAAACTGTGTGAGAACTGTCACCCGGACAAAGCCTATATTGAAAAAACAGATCATGACCTTAGGGTAACGGAGCCGGCATCAAAAAACATCAAAGACCAGATCCCGGCTGAGTCTGGTGTGTGCGGTGTCTGTCATCTGGTCCACAACAGTGAAAACTGGGTCCGGCTTTGGGCCCGGGATTTTGGCGCGGGTGAGAGTCTGACGGACATGATGTGCAATTCCTGCCATTCAGGTAAAGGTCCTGGCAAGGATAAAATTCCGCAGATATCTTCTCATCCACAGGACAAATTGATTAACAGCGCCGGTAGAAATGTTCGGGGCAGGGTCGATTTTTTCCCGATGTTTCACAAAAATTACGGAGAGCCGGTAACAATGGGAAACATTTCATGTCCATCCTGTCATAATGCCCACCAATGGGATGCAGGGGTGAACGCCAAGGGTAAAGGGTCGAATATCGAAGGGAATGCGACCAACAGTTTTCTCAGATCCAGATCCTCCATCCGTCCATGCAAAGACTGCCACGGCCCTGATTCGCTGTTCAGGTACAAATTTTTCCACAAGGCCGAAGAACGCAGAAACAAAATTGATTCCTCCAAAATTTCAAACCGAAGAAGAACATTTTAAAATTGTTTTAGACCTCACAACCTAATCCCCTCCAAATAGAAACACATTGACTTTTTTAAACCTTAAACGGTCA
>CAXMTB010000103.1:0-11429 GCA_964195835.1 uncultured Nitrospinaceae bacterium
CTTCAAACTCTTGCAGCGATTCTTCAGGCAGAGCCAAAGAACTCAGACCTGACCCAAAGGACCAGGTTTTTCAGAGCAAAATAAAAATATGGCTCAATGTGTATCCTTTTTCTCCTTTACCCCGTCTATAAATTTAAAAAAGGAGGAAAGTGAAATGATCACAAACGGAAAGTATGTACAGGCAAGTGAGCAGTTCGGAATTGCTAATAGGATTCTGGCGGGTGTTTGTCACAAATGTGAGATATGTCCCTTCGCGGACAAGCGACCGGATTCTGCTTTTGGCAGGCGTATGCGGTGGCATCGCACATGGTGTCCCGCTTGGGCTGCCCATACAAAAATCTACGGCCGGAAACCTCTTTCCTGATTACATGAACCGACACTGGCTAATAAAGTTTTAATATTTTGCAAATTTTTTGCGGCACGTTATAGCTCATAGTGGCTTCACGCCCAACCACCAGCATGTCTGTATAAGATTTGCTCGCAAGTTTGTAATGGCAATCAATACATGACCAAGATTTCCAGTGATTCTTGGCCGCATGACCCAGACAATCGCCATAGTATGGGCATAGGATATTTTTATCGCCTTTCCTGTGAATCGGATTTTGATTTTGCTTCATGGCTTGGCCCCTTAGTTTGATTCTCCTGTATTACAGGTTCCTTAAATATATTCGTTGTTCATCAAGCATTTATCTTTGGGAAAAGATCAAAACTTGACTTTGTTAGCCCAAAAAAGAAAGCATCCAATAACCACATGGTGGTATCTTTGTCAAGTTTAAAAAAAACTTTTTTATTGAAGTTTTGTTGAAAAGAAATTGTATGTTGAAATATAGAAGATGGAAAAGTTGCTGTATGGGTTATACAGGCAAATAAGTTGTCAGGATTGGCCCGTTTCCTTGACCATCCTAAGCATCTGAGAGGCCAAATGAAAAAAGGGCTATGATTGCAAGTCCCTTTATTTGTTTTCAATCATTGGTCGGGGCGAGAGGATTTGACCCAACTACCTTCTGGTTATCAGCACATTTAATGACCACGATTGTTTTGGCATTAATCGTTCCTAAAAACCTCTCCCCACAATCTTCCCTGTACTTTCAGACACCCTTTCCAATTTGCACGAAAGCATTCATGTGTGCAATCGCCACAGGCAATTAGATAAGGGGTAGTATAGGGTTAAGGGAGATTGTAGATTGCAGACCGTATGCAGGCGTGCAATTTTGGGCAATATAACTTTTTAGTATCCTTTTAGTATAAATTGTCGGTGGACAGAGATAATTCGACCAAAATAGGATTTACTTGACCTGACACCAGAAAAATATGATATCTGTATATAGATTCTTGATATGTTTGGTCCAGATACTGGCAAGTAAACACAACTTTGGGACATCTTTAAATTGTTGTGATATCCCTTCGATATCGAAGAAACAGTATCAGGTGATACTTGCAAGATATCACCAAGCCGCTATCCTTAAAACAAGACTTGTCGGGTTGCTGAATTTTACCAAAAAAGCACCGTATTTCCTAACCGGATCAACACCCTTTATTCCAATTTTACAAATCAAAATATTTGCAGTTCTAATTCCCTCATGGTATTTTATATATCTCGAACATAATTTGCCATATTAATCAATTCAAGGAGTAAGCCCAATGTAATGTATAAAGGCTCATGCTTGGTATTTAGGCTTTACCATGGAGTGAGCCTTTTCGTTTTTTAGCTGGAGGTTTTTCTAATGGTCAAGAAACCAAATAAAAAGCAGGGCCATCGCTGACCCTGCACATGGAGCTTACCTACGAACAAATAATTATTTCACAGCTTCCTTCAAAGCCTTTCCTGCAGCAAACTTTGGTACCTTACTTGCCGCAATATCTATCTCTTCTCCTGTCTGAGGATTTCCGCCTTTACGAGCCTTCCTTTCGGCCACCTTAAACGTGCCGAATCCAACCAATGAGACAGAGTCTCCTTTTCCCAATGCCTTGGTAATGGTTGAAAGAACACAGTCCACGGCTGCCTGAGCATCCTTTTTGGTTTTTACGACCTTGGAAACTTCGTTGACTAAATCTCCTTTGTTCATGTTTTTTCTCCTTCTAATTACAGAAAATTTATAGGTTAAATTTGTTTGTTTGATCTTGGCATCAAAATGCTAAGGGCACTCTATCACAAATCCATGGAATGCCCTTTTTCCTCGGAACCATGATCTAAACTACAGTGACATTTACAGCGGCAGGACCTTTTTCCCCTTGCTCTATGTCAAAGGTAACTTGATCGCCCTCATTGAGGGATTTAAAACCATCTGAGTTGATACCTGAATGATGTACAAATACATCCGGTCCATCTTCCTGTTCAATGAAGCCATAGCCTTTGCCGTTATTAAACCATTTGACAATCCCACTAGCCATCTTGACATTCTCCTTTCAAATTAATTTTCATTGTTTCAAACTTCAGGTCGCCACTTTTGATAAATGGATCTTTCCTTCAGAACGAAACCGGCCGCAAAAAAGACAGGCCTTTATTGATAGACAACATCAGATTAATATCATTGAAGATTACTTAAGAATCTGTCGAAAAACACCAAAAAAGGCAATTTTAGCAACTTCACATGTAATAAAATCAAATGGATACGAACATTAAAGTCGCAGATTTAGGGTTTTTCGACAGATTCTAAGGCAATCGTAAATGTTTTGGGGTTTGTTTTTTGCGGGGTGTAAAGGCAGGTATCTTCAATTTGGGTTCCAGAGGCCAGGCCGCAAAATATGGGATTTCCCAACCTACGTTCAGGCATATTGGTGAGGGTGTGACTCTCAAAGATATACATTGCGTACATTGAAGTTGAAGGATTTTACAGCGCCTAACCAACATTGTAGGTATGTAAGGTTAAATAAAGAATTGACTCATAATACTATTTCACTTAGATATTACAGATTCTTATAAAAACACCTATTTTTGAAGCGTTAAATCTTAAATATCAACAAGATCGTGTGGCCCGACCCCAATTGTTGATCAAATAATAAACGGAGTGTGCTATGAGCGATTATCAGACGATTGCGAAAGATTTTGTTGAACACCTGGCCTTAAAGTATGAGCCGGTGGGCGTGACCCTTTACAAACAGGCGGATTCCCTGCCCCCGGAGATCTCCTATACGCAAAAAGATTTGAGAAGCTACTGCCAGGCACTGGTGTTGGCCGGAGAAGGCCAAGACCTTTTTCTTAAAAAAGAACAGATGGGCTGTAAGCTCGGTACTTCGGTCTTGGGCTTTGAAAAAGAGATGGACGCTTATCTGGATGATGGGGTTTTAGAAAAATACGGCGTGGGGTTGTTCGTCAGTGAAGATGCTTCTGCCAGAACCATCCTCGATTCCACCTACCTTGAAAAAGGCAAAACCGAAGCTGCACACCTAGCGCCTCTTTCAATGTTCACCGAAAAACCTCAAGTCGTAGTGTTCACGGCAGACAGCCAGCAGGTCATGTGGCTGCTATATGCCGACAATTATGAAAAAGGGGGTAAAATGGACCTGCCCCAATCCGGCGGGGCGCTGGGGGGCTGTGCAGACATTACGGCCCTGCCGCTGCTTAGAGGGGAAACTAACATTACCTTTCTGGGTTTGGGATGCCGGATCAAAGCGGCCATTGACGCCTGTCATTTGATGCTGGGCATCAACGCAGAGCGACTGGAGACTATCCACCGGCACATTTTAGGCATGGCCAAACCCATCGCCATGTTGAACAAAGAGCAAGCCGCATCTGGTTAGACCGAATATATTAAGTTTTCAACAAGTTGGAAGGAATGGGGGTCGGACCGCAGGAATATCTTGGGAAGGAATGGGGGTCGGACCGCAGGAATATCTTGATATAATAGATAAATCGTTAAAAAATGCGCTTAATAAAGCCTTAAAAGGGCATTTTGTTGGCCTAAAACACACTTTTAAGAGAAAAAAACTAAGGATTTTTTTAATACTGTTTAGCTTAAAAGACTCTTTTGGGGGTTAAAAAGAGCCGTTTAAGACGATGTTAGGTCCTATTTTAAACTTCATTTACTGTTATTATAGCCGGTTACCGTGGCCCGACCTCAAAACATTTAATCTCTTTCATGGCGGAGATATTATGACTGAAAAAAAAATAGTGGATAATTGCCCTGCTCGGGAAAAAATAAATACGTATTGTTCATGTCCGAAAACGGATTGCGAAAGGCATGGTATTTGCTGTGAATGTATTGTGGCTCATAAGGAGAGAAAGGATGCCGCTTTCCACATAAAATTTCCACATTGCCTGAGAGACCAATTAGCAGAAATAGGGTATAAACCCCAAGAATAATCAAAAAAATAAGGTCACCCATGAAAGGGTATGTTAAGTGAAAAAGCACCTATCCCTGGAAAAAAATGACGATTTTTTCGATTGACATTTACTCACAACAGTACGGCATCGTTTTCGTCCTAATTCGCACCCGTTATTTTGTTTTTATCGGTTCTCGGTCAGAATATACTGATCCGTACCAGTCACCCATCGGGATCAAGGCGATTTTGGCGGTACTGGATGAGCCGTCGATCCCACAAAGGCTACATTAATTGGGAAAGATTTTTGGACTCTATCATGGACAGATTTTCCCTTACGATGCCCAAGATCCTCCACTACATCTAACATTCCTGGCAGGGTGGCAAAGTTATGCGCCAACTGGGGTACTGCCTAGTTGGCTTTTGGTTTGGTCAAAAGAATCAGAACCGAGGAACCGGATGCAGTAGCCCTGCACGTCAGGGTCTGTGAGGAGGGCGCCGGGTAACCGGTGCCTTTACCCGGAAGTCTGAAATCATAGTATAAAATTCATTGTAGGCATCGGGAACTGGCAAGTGGCAAGCAGATTAATGACATAAAAAAGCCAAATCGTTTCAGAGAGAGTTTTTATGAAGAGTAAACATAAAGAGGTATTTGTAGAGATTGTTGCAAAGAAAAAGGGGTGTATGCTTTGCGATTTGGCAATTGGGATCTTAGAAGAGATTTCCCCTGAATTTGAAGAAGGCATGTTAAGGTGGGATGTGGTGGATGTTGGCGATCGGGAAGGACTGCGCAGGTTTGATGATTTGACTGACAAATGCAGTCGCAGACCCGCTGTCCCTTCCATTGTGATAAATGAACGCATTGCCTTTGACAATATCCCGGATATGGAATCTCTCACTGAAGCCGTTCTACAGGCAATGACGACATAGGACAAAGATCCAATGCGTTAACTTTAAAAAAAGGGGGGAATTCCTTGAGACATGCAAAATTATAGCCCCAAAATTTGCATGATTCGGAACGAGACTGTCGAAAGAGCCCCAAAATAGCAATTTTAGCAATTTCGCATGTAATGAAATCAACTGATTACGAACATCAAAACCACAGATTTAGGGTTTTTCGACGGATTCAACCCAAATCTTGTATAAACTCACCATAGAAAATCAACTTGGCAATAATCATCAATGGAGAAGACTTGCTATTCTTTCAACTTTAAATACTTTCCCTTGAGCAACAACAACACCTGCTATGACAAGTGCAGGGCTCAGTAACAATCCATACTTCTCGCGTACATCTTCCGAAAGCACCCAGAGCTTAACGACTTCAGCTTCTATACCAGCTTCTTCCACTGCCTTTTTCGCGTTTTCCACAAGCTCATTGCATTTTCTACAGGGTGGCTCAAGACCTATCACTTCTATGCGTACCAATGGTCTACCTCAATTCTGTGTTTTTGCGCTTGCTTTTCAAATGTTCGCCTAATTGATGATTTTCGATAATGACACCATCGCGGAGCATCGGAGTCAGATGCTCGATAGTGCCACCCGGTCACTCTACCGAATCGCGCATTATATAAGTAGGGTCGGGATATGCCGGACTGAAGCACTGCAGCTCCACAATCTCAAATAGCATACCGGCGTCTTTGAATACCTTGTCGAGTGATTCACGCACAATCGTCTCCAATTCATCAGGTTCAAGTCTAACCCGTGCATTAAGGATAAGTGTTCCCTTTAATAGACTCCCAAGCTGTTCACCGCTGATAACCGGTTCGGCGGCAAGATGAGTAACATTCGCCCACACTGCTTTTCCGGCGCTTGTGATGACGAATTTCAGATGCCCGATCCCCGCATTCTTCTGCTGAAAAGCATTTCTTATAGTTTCGGCCAGCCTGTTCAGAAACTCGCCGGCGTCAAATCCTTCTGAAGCGGAAACAGTGATTGCACTGTTCAGCCAGCCCAAAACTGCTTCGGCTCTGGCGTATCTATCATAGTCAATTTCCCGCAAAACAGTATTAGCCCCCGGCCGGCCAGAAAGGAGTACTTCAAGCCATTGGTCCATCCCCTGGCCTTCTCTTGCAGATATCGCCAGCACCTCTTTTTCGGAAAATTTCTCCTCAAGGATGCCCGTGAGTCGACTTATTTCATCATCTTCCAAAAGATCGATTTTATTCAGTACAATGAGGTCCGCTTCTTCCAATTGCTTCATAAAAAGGTATGAAACCTCTTCCGGGAATGTGGTGTCTGTCTCGCCCAGCATTAATTCTCTTATCCTGTCCCTATCGACCATGGTCGAAAAGGGCGCAAACCTGAATTCATCTTTGTAGTGAATCTTGATTGGATTGGCAACGGCAGCAACAAAATCTGTACAGCTGCCAACCGGCTCGCCCAAAAGCACATCCGGTTCATGGGCCATGATCTTTTCCATGTGCTCTATAAGTTCATCGAACTTGCAGCAGAAACATCCTTTTACAACTTCTTCTACAGGCACGCCGAGTTCATTCAGCATCTGCTTTACAATAACCGTATCAACGAGATTCTCACTCTGGTCATTCGTGATTATCCCTACTCGCATGTCACGTCGAATCAAACGCCTGGCAAGCGCCGCTAATGCCGTTGTCTTTCCAGAACCAAGAAAACCTCCGGCAAAAATTAACTTTACTGGTTTTTTCACCGTTAATTTCCTGTAAGAAATCATCTAACCACTCCCTTTCTTTGGTGTTGCAATACCTTCTAATTTAACGATTTTGTTCGCAACTGAGAGACCCGGAATGGAAGGTTCAATAATGTATAACTCACCGCTTATTGAAGATCTTCTGAATTTAGATATTCTAAAAATTCTGAGGCATACTTGGCGGCCCTGGCACCGTCGGCACAGGCTGTTATTACCTGCCACATGTCTGTATCTCTGACATCACCGGCTGCGAAAAGACCGGGAAAAGAGGTCATGAGTTTTTCATCGGTCTTTATATATCCTTCCGCAGTGGTCTCAACGGGAATTTTTAACATGTCAATATTGGGACGCCATCCAAAGGCCGTAAATGCACCATCTATGGGTATTTCTTGTTTTTCTTTGTTCTTTGTTGAAACAATAATACCGTTGATATGATCCGGGCCTGTAAAACCGACAACTTTAGTATTCAATAAAATATCTATATTCTCTTTGGTTTCAATCTTTTTGTGAACCACCGCTTCCATCTTGAGTCGATCACCGGCGTGGATCAGGATGACCCGATCTGCAATTCTTGCCAACGTTAGAGCATGCTGACCGGCCATATTGTCACTGCCGATGACCGCAAGGGTAGCATTCTTATTTCGAAAAAGGGGACCATCGCAGATTGAACAGAAATACATTCCCGGTTTATCTGCGTTGGGAACCTCCAATATTTTTGGCTTCCTGCCGGAGGCTACAATTGCAACGGAAGCCAAGTATTCTATGGCGTTTACGTCAATTCCCACAAACCGGTTATCCGTATGACTCAATTTTTCTAAAAGGGTCATGGGAAATTCGGCGCCCTCTTCCTGAGCCTGTCTGAAAGTTGCAACTCCGAATTGCGTTCCGGCAATGCCCCCTATGAATCCCGGATAATTCATTAATATTTCGATCATATAAAGGTTTCCGCCCGGTGTATCTCCAAAAACTACGACCTTCATTCCCAGGCGCTGACCGTATATGGCCGCAGTTAAACCAGCCGGACCGGTTCCTAAAATCATCAAATCATATTGATTCTCAGTCATTATCATTTGCCTCCTAAAATAAATGAACTCAACAACTCAGCGTCTTGCGGCTCAAATTAGTAACTTCTCAATAACCCCGGGGAAAAGGGCTTCAGGGTTTTTCAAAAAAGGTGATATCCTGGTCGTCTGCCATGGCATCTCACGGTGACCCAATATTTATGATTGCTGCCGAAACGTTTTACAACTTCTCGAATAATTTGACAAATCATAAATATTTGGTCACCCTTAGATAGCGTATTTGATAGCGCCTTTTTTGAAAAATTCTGAAGCCCGACGATTTTCTAAACCCTAACTTATTGAGAAGTTAATCAAATTACCCGGTCTGCACAACTGTCGCGCAAATGTTAATGCTGTGCCATCGGCTGAAACGTTCCTAAATTGGACCAGTTTCCGGTTTGAGCGACCTTTTCAATTCCTTCCATCGATTCCGGAGGCCCGATAAAAACCACAACGTTTTTATGCTGAATACGATCTTTGGAAATTTTAGTTTTTTCAATCGTCCAATCACCCATGACATAATTAAATAAATACATTTCACCTTTTTCCTCTAAAAAACCTTTTGAACGCACCACAGAAGGAGGTAAGCCTTCAGCGACTGTTTTAACCTGATCAAGATTATCACCTGACCATCGGTAAGCAACCGACATAAGCAAATCCGGCGGTGTAATCTCAATATCAGGGCTGTCTAAAAGATCGTCAATAAACTTATCGAGTTCATCTTCTGATAATGGGGGTCTTTTATCTTTCTCAAGAGCTGATTCCGAATCAACGGGTTCCGTCTTTTCTGCAAAGAAAAAGAATGTATCCAGAGGGATGTCGGCATAAGTCGTTTCAAAAAATATCGGGTCAGGGTGAAATTCACGTATCACCTTCTTGACGTCTTCAATGGTCTCGGAAGAGGCCAGATCCGTCTTGTTAATAATAAAAACAGTGGACGATGCGATCTGTTTTTCCAAAGAGGCATAAATTTCATAAGCATCCAAAAAATGGACGGCATCGATTGTACAAAACTGCTCCAAATAATGAAAACGATCGTTGAAGATAGGGAGTTTCAAATCCTTTTTCAAGTCTGACGGATTGGCGACGCCTGTCGATTCGATCAGAAGGACATCCGGTTGGACACTGGTGCACAGCTCGTAAAGGCCTTTGATGAAATCGGTTTTAACGCAAACACAAAAGATGGATCCTTTACTGATTTCCATCATGTCGATTTCGTCCCCCTCTATTAATGTGCCGTCCAAACCGATCTCACCGAATTCGTTCATCAAAATCGTAAGTTTCATATCTTCGGGAAACCTGTTAATGATACGGTTTAAAAAGGTGGTCTTTCCGCTGCCCAAAAAACCGGTAATCATGTAAACATAAGTTATATCGGACATGGCTTACATACTTTCCTTTATTTTTTCTTTGATCTCCTCAACTGTAAGGACCTTACCCACCGATACCACCTTCCCTTCAATGACCAGACCCGGTGTCATGAATACACCCATTTTTGCGAAATAATTTATGTCTTTTACTTTCTTGACTGCAATATCAACAGAAGGGTCAAACTCTGAAGCGGCCGACACCGTGTTTTCATAAAGATCGTCACAGCGTTTGCAGCCCGGTCCCAATACCTCGACTTTCATGATTTCACCTCCTTTATATAAAGCTTCGGCCATGCCCTTTTCCAGATAGAGTTTGAGAAGGTTCTGACAGAATTTACAAACACCAAGAGAATCACCTGCTTGTGTAAAACGCTTCCAAAGGTCGGAATATCTTTTCATATCCTCGGGATCCATTTTATCATGTAATTGATCCGGGATTTCCAACTGTCTGATACGATCCGATTTTCCGCAATACAGGCACTTAATTCCAAAAATAGCCATATCTGTTTTGGGCAAACCGTGATCAATAACGAACTGTCGCAGTTTTTGCACCGATTCATTGAATTCCATCATCTATATCATAACTCCCTTGACCCTTTTGATAACTGAAAATCGGTTGTTCCTCCTTAAACGCATCTGCGGGCAAATCATGTGGCTGATCAGGAAAAAACAGAAAGATTGAGTAAGCATTGCTTTGTAAATTTACTATCAATTGAAAAAATATGATCTTTAACCGGCAGGAATTTAATCTTCATTCGGGCAGAAGATGAACAGGGCACTTACGAATTTTGTTTTATCGGGGCCCCTCGCGGGGCCCCGGTGTTTGGTTTTTAGAGTAGTGATCAACTACATTTTGGAATCCGAACGAGTGTGCATACCTGCACCGGCTTTGGCAAGGTTTTCCTGTATCTTGTCAAACTCAAACCCATGCTCGCGGAGTGCCATGATACGGTTTTTCATTTCCTCGGTTGGGGCTCTCTTCGCCATTTCATCAATGAGTTCCTCATATTGGGGAATAATACTTTCAAATACAAGATCATTTTCAATGCAGATAGTTGGCAGAACCCTACCCTTGAGTTCAATGAACTTACCGATGGCGTCTTTGTTTTTGATAGACCACTCCCTGTATGTGATCATCTCCTGGACATCCGAAGGCAAGGCCGCAATGGATTCCATCATGTATCCGCAGGCAGCGCACTGCACACTGTCCAAAGTCAACACATCAATATTAATTTTCTCTGCCATAAACGTATCCTCCTTTCTTAGATATTTACCAAGACTCCGGATACTTGGCGTAATATTGATAATACCAGTCCCTTGCTTCAATGGCCTGATCCATATGTTCCACCGGAACATCGTATGGCATGTCTCAGCCAGGGGCGAATGTATATCCAGTGTGACCTCCGGCAGCCAGGCTGACGATGGCATCCTCTCTGGGCGACAATAAGCCCAGGCTTAGCGCCAGGGTCAGTTTAAGATTGCCGCCAAAACCAACACCGTGTTTGCGGCCAAGGTCGCGGATAAAATTCATATTCATCTGCTCATCGATCGCAAAACCGTGGGTTCCGATTGTGGCAACATCTGTCATGACCTTGGTGGCATCACCACAAATAAAGAAGGACGAAGTCAAACCTGCATCGTGGATTACCTTGGTTGCCGCCTTGGTATGGGGGGTTACATAGCGCTGAAATGTCTCCGACTTGATCTGGGAGGCCACCGGATCAACATTGGCGATAATTTCACACCCCATTTCCGCATAAAACTGCGCTGAGAGGGCTCCGACCTCACCGGCGAACTTGCATACCTCATCGGCAAATTCCGGATTCTTATAAACATCGGTAAAAATCCTCACCCCTGCCAGATGAGCAGCCAGGGTCAAGGGACCGCAAAAAAGCCCCATCAGAACGCAGTCGAGTTCGTCGAGTTGTGGTCGGGCAATCCTGGCTGCTTCAAAAATTACCGGCCAGCGACCCGACTCCTTGGTGGGAAGCTTGAGCCCGGCATCAGCCGGTGTCCTGTCAGAGCATGGATGGGTTGTCACAGACGGCACATTGTCAGGCCACCACTTTAAGT
>CAXMTB010000104.1:0-11401 GCA_964195835.1 uncultured Nitrospinaceae bacterium
ATAAGTTAAATGCCACCATCGGTATTGCCACTGAGAAAGGGAGAACCATGTATTTCCCTTCCGTGATGGAGTCCATTTGCAACATCCGGCCCAAAGCATCGATAACCTATGCACCATCCTTTGGCATTCCAACGCTTCGAAAGGCTTGGCAAGATTCTTTATTTACTAAAAATCCTTTGCTTTCCGGTAAAATCATCAGCCTCCCTGTAACGACATGCGGTATTACGCATGCCATCAGCATGTTTGCGGACATGTGGTTAGACCCGGGCGATGTGATAGTTTTTCCCGATATGATGTGGGGAAACTATAACATGATTTTAAATGTCAAAAAAGGAGCGGTTATCAGCCACTATCCTTTATTTACCGCAAACGGTGGATTTAATCTGGCGGCTTTTGAGGAAACCCTCCGAGCCGAAGCTGAAAAACATGATAAAATTTCCGTCATGCTTAACTTTCCCAACAATCCCACCGGATATTCGGTGACCAAAGAAGAAGGGAAGCACATTGTCGAGATCCTTACCTCCATTGCCGAAGCGGGTACGAATGTTATAGCCGTTATCGATGATGCCTATTTTGGACTTTTTTATGAAGACCAGATTCTTAAAGAATCCCTTTTTGCAAGTCTTTGTGATCGGCATCCCAGGTTGCTTGCCATTAAGCTCGATGGTGCTACAAAAGAAAACTTTGTTTGGGGTTTGAGAATCGGTTTTATAACATATGGCTGTTGTCTAAGTGGCGATCCATTGCCTGTGTATGACGCACTGGAAAGAAAAACGGCAGGATGCATCAGGGGATCCATTTCCAATGCTTCCCACCTGGGCCAGACCATTGTATTAAAATCCATGCAGGGAGATAACTTCACAGCAGAAAAAGAAGAGAAATTCAAAATACTTCAAAACAGAGCCAGATGCGTGAAAAAAGTACTTTCAGATCCAATATACAAAGAAGCCTGGGATGCTTATCCTTTTAATTCCGGTTATTTTATGTGTATCCGGTTGAAGACCGTTCACGCAGAGACACTGCGGCTCCACCTTCTAGAAAAATACGGTGTGGGGCTTATTTCCATTGGGGATAAGGATTTGAGAATCGCTTTTTCCTGCCTGGAAGAGAGCGAAATGCCTGAGCTTTTCAATATTATTCTACAAGGAATACAAGATATTGAAGGACGCGAAAGTTAGAATCTTATTAAAATTTTAGTCGAGTTTCGTACCTGAATATTGCTAAAGAGCCTTTGAAGTAGCAGGCCGAAATAAATTTATTAAGGCAACCAACATATGATGAAATCAGTAGACTTGTGGCACTTTTAAGCCGTTTTAAAAAGAGTATCCGACCCGTTGTCGGCAAAGAGCCTTCCATCAATATCGCTCTTGCCGGTAAATGGACCTTATACTTTATACTCATCGGTGTTATCGCAGGGCTGGGCTCCGTCGTTTTTAATTACTTGTGCAGACTTGGCGCACATTATTTTATGGATTTTCTCGCGGGTTATCGTCCTCCGGCACCGGCTGGAGAGCACCATCTGATACCGCCCACGAATACACTGTTTAATCCCATCCTTCTACTGTTCCTTCCAGCATTTGGCGGCCTTCTGAGCGGATGGCTGGTGTATACCTATGCACCGGAGGCCGAAGGCCACGGGACGGACGCTGCCATCGACGCCTACCACAGAAAGGGTGGTTTCATCCGAGGCAGAGTCCCGATTATCAAGACCATTGCTTCCGCCCTTACACTGACAACCGGCGGTTCAGGTGGACGGGAAGGTCCCATCGCTCAAATCGGAGCGGGTTTTGGATCATTTCTGGCGACAACATTAAAACTATCGGACCGGGAGCGGAGGATAATGATGGCTGCAGGTGTCGGCGCCGGAGTCGGCAGCATCTTTCGTGCACCCCTGGCCGGGGCGCTTTTCGCTGCGGAAGTCCTGTATCGTGACCCGGAGTTTGAATCTGAGGTGATCATACCGGCGGGCATTTCTTCGGTGGTGGCCTACTGCCTGTTTTGCCTGGTAAACGGATGGGGATCTTTATTTGAATCACCGGATTTTGTATTCCGAAATCCCTTGGAATTGGGACCCTATCTGGTGCTTTCGCTCGTCCTTGTCGTTACCGGAGTTTTATTCATCAAATGCTTTTATGGGGTCATACATATTTCCAAAGTCATCAAGATCCCCAATCACCTGAAACCCGCCATTGGCGGACTGTGTACCGGTGTGGTCGGTTTTTTCTTACCCCAGACCCTGGCTTTTGGATATGGGTTTGTCCAGAAAGCCATATACAATGAACTGACGATTCCATTTTTATTTTTTCTTGCTATCGGCAAAATATTTACAACATCATTTTCCATCGGGTCCGGCGGCAGCGGCGGGGTTTTCGGCCCTTCCATTGTCATCGGTGGCGCCATGGGCGGCGTTGTGGGGAAGATATTTCATCAGATCATGCCGGGTGTAGTTACTGAACCCGGCGCCTTTGTTATCGTGGGCATGGCCGGTTTTTTTACGGCAGTTTCAAATACTCCGATTTCCACCATTATTTTTGTCAGCGAGATGACCAATTCATATCATCTGCTTCTGCCGAGTCTTCTGGTATGCTCCGTATCTTATCTTGCGTCTCGTAAATGGACCATTTATGACAAACAGGTTAAAAGCAAGGTCAACTCTCCGGCCCATGCAGGAGATTTTTTCGTGGATATCTTGCAGGCGATCCGGGTCAAAGATTTGATGCATCTGGTAAAAAAGGTGGAAGTTATTCCCCGGGACATGACATTTGGAGATTTCAGGAAGTTTTTTCCTGAAACAATGCAGCATTATTTCCCGGTGGTGGATCAGTTTAATAGACTGGTGGGGATATTTTCCAGTACGGATATCAGAGCCGTACTCTTTTCCACGGGGATCGCAAATCTTGTGGTGATGAATGATGTCGCGACCCTTGACATTATACTAACAACACCTTCGGAAGACTTAAATTCCGTATTACAAAAATTTACCATTAAAAATATCGACAGCCTTCCCGTTGTCAGCGACGACGATCATGGTATACTTATCGGGATGCTGAACCGCAGGGAGGTTATTGCATATTACAACGAACAGATACAAAATATGAAAAATAAAACTTAAAATGTTCGTAATCTTATTTTATAGAAAATTATCAATATTTCACTTCCGTCAAAAATAGTCCGTGTGCCGGAGCAGTGATCCCGGCGAGATTGCGATCTTTTGAGTCGAGTATCCGCTTAAAGTCATCGGATGTAATTTTATCAAGACCGACATCCACAAGTGTTCCCACAATATTGCGTATCATAAATTTTAAAAATCCGTCACCTTCTATTTTTAAAACCAGGTAATCATCGTCTGTTTTTTCAAGATCAGCGTTTATAATACACCGAACCGTGGAAGTCCTTGGACTTCCGGATCCCTCGAACGCTTTGAAGTCGTGGCTGCCGATGATACAGCGGAGCGCTTCTTGCATGGCGCTCAGGGCGAGTTTTTTCCGGATATGCCAGGCGTACTGACGGGAGATAGCGGAAGGGAGCAATCGATTCAAAATTCTGTAATGATACACTTTGCTTTTAACATCATATCGGGCATGGAACTTTTCCGGAACCACTTTGCACGAAGTTATGACAATATCTTTCGGCAAAAGGCTGTTGAGTCCTTTTAGAAAAACCTCGGGAGTCAGCGATGTGGCGCATCGGAAATTTGCTACCTGGTTCAAGGCATGAACACCGGCGTCAGTTCTGCCTGAGCCTGTCACAGTAACGATATCTACTGTCATGGTCATCAGTGCATTCTCGATTTCACCCTGAATGGTTCGATCCGCGGCCTGACGCTGCCAACCGTGATAGACGCTGCCATCGTATTCAATGGTGATTTTAAAGTTTGGCATGAGAAATTCGGATTAGAGCCTGTTGCAGGGTATATCCCCAAGCTGGCGTTCGAAAAATTCATCCATCGAATCGGCGAATTGATTGAGCGGATACTCGGCGTCACATGACCTGCAACGCAGATAAACCCGCCGTCACGATTTTTGAATCACCAGCCGGTCGTTACATTCGGGGCATCGAGGGGATCGTCTATTCATATATTATCTCTTTGAGGTATTGTCTCATCTGAAGTTTTAGAATGCAGATTGACAATATTATGCTATTCTGTCAAATAAAATCTAAAATATATCGGTCTGTCATCAAATTTAAAAGGAAAAATAACAATGGGAATTATCATGTGCCCTGGTTTTGAGGCCGCCGGGATTGCCGCCGGTCTCAAGAAAAAAAACAAAAAGGATCTTGGCCTCATCTTTTCCAAGGTACCGGCAAATGTCGCCGGTGTGTTTACCCGCAACCGGGTGAAGGCGGCGCCGGTAATTCTTGACAGAGAACGGATAAAGTCGGGCGTTTGTCAGGCGATTATTGTTAACAGCGGAAATGCCAATTGCTGTACCGGTGAACAGGGAATTCGTGATGCCGAAACCATGGCTAGTTTATCCGCATCTGAACTCGGGATTTCAAAAGATTTGGTGCTTGTGGCTTCCACAGGTGTTATTGGGGAGCCGCTGCCCATGAAAAAAATCGAATCAGCCGTGCCTAATCTGGTCAGATCCCTTCAACCGGACGGAATCCCTGATTTGGCCAAGTCGATCATGACCACGGATACAGTTCCCAAAATGGTTTCCGGACAGGGGGTTGTGGAAGGGAAGTCTTTTATTGTTACCGGTGTTGCTAAAGGTGCTGGAATGATTCGGCCGGATTTGGCAACCATGCTCTGTTTTGTCTTTACCGACGTGAACGCAGCATCAGATGTTTTAAAAGAGGCTTTGGTTCCTGCAATAGATCGGTCTTTTAACCGGATTACAATTGATGGAGATACCAGCACCAATGATACGGTGCTGTTGATGGCCAACGGTCTGTCCGGTGCGGTTATTGAAAATCCCGGCCATAAAGAAATTTTTCAAAAGGTTTTAGACCGGATCTTTTTGGATTTGGCTAAACAACTGGTCAGAGACGGCGAAGGTGTGACAAAGCTGGTTGAAATCATCGTTCGGGGAGCGGCTTCGGATTCTGATGCCAGGAAGGTTGCAGATACGGTTGCCCATTCTCCCCTGGTGAAAACAGCATTTTTCGGTGAGGACGCCAACTGGGGAAGGATTATCGGTGCTGTTGGCAGAGCCGGTGCTGATGTAGATCCTGACAGGATTGATCTTTATTTTGACGATGTGCAAATGGTGAAAGCCGGCATGGGTTGCGGGAAGGCCGTTGAGGTTGAGGCCACAAAGGTTCTCAAAAAATCTGAGTTTACGGTGTCCGTTCACTTAAATATGGGGCAGGGTTTTGGGTCCATGATTACCTGCGATTTTTCCGTGGACTATGTTAAGATTAATGCCGATTACAGATCCTAATTAGTGTCCATCCATAAATGGTCTTTTTGCCCAATCTCTGCGTTATGATCAAAAAATAATCCTCGGAATATCAATTATATGCCTGTGGTTATTTTTTTCGCATGCCTTGATCTTGAACAAAAATCCTAATTTATGGATGGACACTATTTAATAAATATACGTTTTTGAGTCGTACTTATAAAACTATGTCTTTGATGCGTCTGCAAAAATTTTTGTCAAAAGCCGGGATCTGTTCAAGAAGAAAGGGTGAAGAATATATTAAAGCCGGGCTTGTGCGTGTAAACAACACGGTTGTTACGGAGCTGGGCACAAAAATAGATCCTGTAAACGATCGAGTGGAATTTAAGGGAAAGGTTGTCACACCGGAAAACGATCTTGTATATATCGCACTCAACAAACCAAAAGGATATGTGACAAGCTGCAGTCAACCGGGTGAAAAGATTGTGCTTGACCTTATTGATATTCCTCAGCGTATTTATCCCATAGGAAGGCTTGACAAGGACTCGACCGGGCTTTTAATCCTCACCAATGACGGAGATCTTCATCACAGGCTTTTGCATCCTTCTTTTGATCATGAAAAGGAATACGATGTCACCGTATCAAATCCCATAACAGATGGAGCACTGCAAAATATTGCCGGAGGTATGCCAATGATGGGGACAAGAACAAGGCCTGCAGAGATTATCAAACTTTCTTCCAGACGTTTTCGAATTGTGCTCAAAGAAGGTAAAAACAGACAGATAAGACGAATGGTTCGAAAAGTGGGAAACCATGTTACACAATTAAAACGGTTAAGGATTTCAAACATAGAACTGGAAAAACTTAAAAAGGGGACATGGCGCTATTTGACGGAAAAAGAAATAAAGGCGCTGACGACCTGAATCAACCCTAATGTTGTAAAAGTCGAGGGAGTTGCAGATTTTCCCGGTAGCGGAATATTCACAATGATATTAAGTTTTTAAATATGGGCCATGTTGTTTATGCAACATTAAGTCAATTTTTGGAAACACGTATTGACATCGGTATACTGATAGATTAACAAAATAATAACCAGAAAAAATATAAAAACACATTTAATACAACCCTAAAAGGGGACACACCATGTTGAGAGTGGGGCCGTCGTCCGGGGAGATAAGGAATATGTCGGGTGAGGATATTTTCTCGTCACGATTAAAACTTCTTATCATCATGGCGAAGGCTTATTTAACTGGGTTTCCCATTGGGAAATATCGAAAACAAGCCATCATAGAAAATTCGCGTTACGTTTTTTATCATTCTCTTCAGTTGGTCAACAAAATAGCCTTTTTCAAGGACCAGGATTTAAAAGTACAAGCCGGTATCGCTTTCACGGATGACATGCACGAAGAGCATATTTTTTATCAAAGAACCCAGTTGCTTGCAGTGATGGTCAAAGCTTTGGCCGAAGGGCGGCTCAAAGGGCATTTTAGAGAAAAGGCCCTTAAAGAGAATTTGAATAGAATCTGTGAAGCATTTATCTTCAACTTCAACGTCAAAGATGTTAAATTCCTGAAAGTAGCGTGAGCCAGATCAATATTACAAATGTAAAGATAGCCGTGATCGATAGCGACCTGCTGGTCCGCGATTTTGTATCCACTGTTTTAATGTATTGTGTAAACAGGGATGTTCTATCTTTCGATAACGGCATGGCAGCATGGAGGTATTTAGAGGGTGCCGACAGCCCTGACATCATTATTTCAGAAGTTGATGTATCCGGCTTGAACGGATTTGAACTCCTTGCCAAGTTCAAAGAGAAGCATCCAGCCAAAAAGTGCCTTCTGATGTCCGCAAACCCCGACGATGAACAACTCGCCAGGGATTCAGGGGCGGACGCCTTTCTTGCCAAGCCTGTGAGTGTAACAGATCTTTTTAGGGTGGAAGCATTTGTCGTATGAAGTGAGAAAGGATCTCCTTAAGACATTCTTATTCCCCGACAAACTCACCAGCCTCAAATCTGCCTTTTATCTTTTTTCCGATAGGTGACGTCAGTGTTCCATTTCCATTTGTACAGTCTCCATTGCTAAGTCATTGAAATGACAAAGCCACTCCGCCAATATCGTTACGCGGGGAAGCACACCCTGTGAAAACTTTCTTGGAACAATGGGATAAAGGTAAACTTTTTTAGTCTATCAGCGTCTATATGTATAAGACTCGATAAGTTAAAAAAGGATTGCTTGCATGGAAAGAAAAATTAATATAAATATCGATCAAGCAGCAAAATCGATGTCGCTTATTGATGGATATGTACAATGACTTCCGAGATTAGCATGACAGTTGGAGATTGGCTTTTGCATGATAATGCAGCGAGAGCGATAAACAGAGAAGGGCGAAACTCAAAAGCCAAAAGGGAAGAATCCTCAATGTCATTGAAAGATGTAGAATTGGTTGCCCGGGCGCAGGATGGTGACCAGACGGCCTTTGAGGCTCTGGTGAGACAGTATCAGGGAAAAGCCTATGCAATCGCTTATAATATGTGCTCCGGTGACAGTGAAGAGGCCCGAGAGCTCACTCAAGAGGCTTTTTTGCGTGCTTTTCGGAGCTTGAAAAACTTTCGTGGAAAGTCGTCTTTTTATACCTGGTTTTATCGCATTCTCATAAATACATGTTTAGACAGCCGGCGACGACGTAGCAGATGGGAGGGAATATTTTCCTTTTGGCGTCGGGATAAACGTGAAAAAGCATCGTCAGATGAGATGAATGCGGAATATCCGGATCCAAAGGAATATTCAAATCCCATGGCTGCACTAAACAATAAGCAACTTGCACAGGAGATCAGGCAAGCTTTGGCGTCTCTCCCCGAGAAACAGCGTGTGGTTTTTCAACTGAAAGTGCTTCATGGAATGCGGATACGTGAAATCGCTAAAATAATGGGATCGGCAGAAGGGACGGTCAAAAGCCATCTCTTTCGAGCAACGCATTTTATGAGAGATGCTTTGCAGGAATGGGCTCAGCCATAGGAGGTGAGGGTATGAAATATTGTCGAGAATGGCAAGAGACATTATGGTTGGACGTACATGGAGAGTTGTCTCCACAAGTGCGTCTGAAGTGGGAAAAACATCTTGAGGGATGCAGACCCTGCTATCAGGAACGAAAACAGTTGCTTCATCTGTTGAAGAATGTGAATGAAGCCGTGCCCGAACCGTCCCTTTCTCATGAAGACGCCGGTGCTCTTTATAATACCATCACAGGGAAACTGAAAGAGAAACACCGCGGCAAAGCCAGACGACGAAAATCATTTTTCGAAGGATATATTAAGCCCGTTCATGCCCTGGCTGCATGTTGTTTGTTGATTGTTGTTTTTGGATGGTTCGGCTTAAAAGGACTGCAGCAAACCCCCCGTATCGGAACCGTCTCCGACCCTGGGGTCAAAGAACAATTGGTTGTCACAGACATGGACCTGCTTCAAAATTTGGAACTATTAGAAGAAATGGATACCCTGGAGAAACTGGAGCAGGTGATGGGAAAAGGACAAGCCACGATATAGGGTCATTTTGAGTCGAGATGTGATTGTTTTCGGGCAATTCGGAATATTTAGGTTTATAAAAGATGATGGAACATAACTGTCGGTCATTAAAGAAAATCAAACCCTATATCATTGTTTTAACACTGATACTGGTGATCCTTGTCTTTTTACCTGCCTTAAGTTGGAGCCGATCAAAAAGACTAAACAGAGGTAACCGTTTTCAGGATGCACAAACATACGATCAAAAAATACAAAAGAGGCATCGGAACGGTTTTAACCTCCCGGATAAACGTTGGTCTTACGCACCTTCGAACAGGAGAGGTTCCTATCCGCTTCTGTCAAAAAATTACAAAAAAAGATACGACCGCTTGTCTCCTGAAGAAAAGACAATGCTTAAAAGGAGATATCAGGAGTGGGAGTCATTACCTGAGCATAAGCAACAAATGTTACGCCGTCGAATGAAGAAGTACGAACAGCTTCCCCCTCAAGAACGAGAGCGGTTTAAACAAAGGCATCGGCAATTGCAAAAACTTCCGCCTGATGAGCGCTATAGGATCCGTGAAAAACTTCAAAAATGGGACAGGTTGTCCCCCGACGAAAAAGAACAGATCCGTCAACGGTTTCGAAATCCATAAGGGGTGTTTTGCAAAGGTCTCAGGGCGTTGGTATCCAGACAAAATGGTAGCGTTTGACAGATGCCCACTATCGATGGCAAAGAACTTTTGCCGGATGAATCAAACATGCTTTAAAATAAAACCAACACGTTCGTTAACGGTCATAAGGGGGACAAAAATAATCTCATAATCCAGCATCCGGTAACTTTCCTTTAACAGACCATCAAGCCTTGATGCAATTTTATCATCTTCTGATCGAACAGGATCTTTTTCAAAGGGGATTCTGTCAAAGAAAAAAATTTTTTTATACCGCCAAAGCCTGCTCTTTTGAATCGGATCGTCAGGATCTAATCCTTCCAAGATATAATATCCGATACTGTCCGGCACCGCCCGATCCAGAAAAACTGTTTCTCCCTTTAAAAGAGACTGTTCAATTGCGATCTTTTTATACAGAATGTGGCGTTCAAACGATAAAATGTCGGTCTTGATCCGGGCAATGGCTTCTCCGTTTTGCAGTCTTTCGTCGATATATGCCCGGGCAACTTCATGTACCACCGGGTAGCCGAGCTGTTCAAGTTCACGGATGACGGCGGTTTTCCCAGAGCATGGCGCACCGGTGATCACGTGCCAGTTTGTCTGTTGCATGAAATGCTCCTGAATACTTGACGATTTTAAAATGTCGTTTTATTGTTGTGTTTATAGGGAATTTTTTCAATGATTACATTAAAAATCCAGAATTTCCAACGATAACTTGTTTGAACGCAGATGAACACAGGTTATAAAGGTTTTTAAATATTATAAAAGAAAAATATTATCTGTTTAGATCTGCGAAAATCTACGTCCAATTCTTTTAATATTATGCAATACAAAGGACCCATTTACAGGCCTCCCAGCGAGGCCGATTCTCTTTTAATCCAGGCCACCGTCGGTTGTCCGCACAATAAATGCACGTTCTGCATGGTCTATAAGAACGGTCCCGGATATAAAGTTCGTGGTGTGAGGGATATCAAGGCAGATATTTTAAGGGCCCGTGATATCTATGGAGACCATGTTCGAACCCTGTTTTTACCGGCAGGAAATACCATTGCCATGAAAACAGACGACCTTTGTCAAATTCTTATTTTTGCAAAAGAAACATTCTCGACTTTAGAACGGATCACGGTGTACGGTTCTTCCCAGTATATCCATAAAAAAGGTCCCCAAAGCCTAAAGTGTCTGGCTGATGCAGGCCTGTCAAGAATACATGTCGGTCTCGAATCCGGCGACGATATCATCCTGAAGCGGATTAAAAAAGGGACATCCGGTAAAGAGCAGATTGAAGCCGGCAGGTGGGTCATGGATGCGGGCATAGAGCTGAGTCTCTATGTTATTTTAGGGATCGGCGGAAAGGACCGGACAGACTCCCATGCCCGAGAGACGGCCAGAGTATTAAATGAGATTGGAGCGGATTTTATTCGCCTTCGCACCTTTGTGCCAAAGATCAACACTCCGCTTTTAGCGGAAGTCCAGAACGGCTCTTTTCAAATGTTAAGTCCCCATGAAGTTCTGCAGGAAGCGGCATTGCTGATAAAGGAGCTTCAATCGTCATCCTGTCTTACCAGTGATCATTATACCAACTATATTAATCTGGAGGGAAAACTCCCGGAAGGAAAAAAGAGGTTGCTTGATAGAATTAACATTGCACTGAAACAGGATGAAGCGTCATTTCGTCCCTTTTTCATTGGAACTGAATGAAAGAGATAAGAACCTAAATTTACTAAAGAATACAAATCCTACTCGGCATTTTTGCTGATATGCTGATTTTGATATCAAAAGAGAAAAAGTTAAAAGTGCCTAAAGTGGGCTAAAGTTAATGAATTTTTTAGCCAATTATATTTTAATGACAGCGCGTTAGCGCTACCTCAACTTTAGGCACTTTA
>CAXMTB010000105.1:0-11295 GCA_964195835.1 uncultured Nitrospinaceae bacterium
AAAAGCATCCTTGATATATCTCTAAAATCGCTCATATCATGTCCAAATATAATCGGTTTTGAAAATGCTGCGGGTTCAAGAGGATTGTGTCCGTCGCAATTCACCAGACTCCCGCCAATAAATGCGATATCGGCGATAGCATAAAGCTTTTTTAGAAGGCCTATGGTATCAATGATGATAACATCCAATCTTTTGCCGGATGGTATTTTTTTAAGTTCTTTCATGAGGCCAACTGAAAATCCGGCAGAATTAAACATACGAGATACTGAACCGGCGCGTTCCGGATTTCGGGGTGCCACAATGAGCAGCAAATCGCCCTCGTGATGTATTATTCTTGAAAACGCATCCAACAGCATCGACTCTTCACCTGGATGAGTGCTCCCTGCCAAGAATACCTTCCGGGCATTCTGTATGTGCATGGATTGCCTTAAGCTATCTGTTTCTTGTGAACCCTGGATTTGATGTGTACCATCAAATTTAACGTTCCCGGTTTTAGTTATCCGATCGAATGGAACACCAAGTTCTTGAAAACGCCCTGCGTCCTTTAAGGATTGAGTACAGATATGAAAAAATTTCGAAAATACCTGCTTTGAAAATAATCCAAGACGTTTGTATCCGATAAAAGATTTTTTAGACAGCCTTGCATTAACTAGAATAACAGGAACCTGACGTTTTTTCATCTCAAAAAGAAAATTGGGCCATATATCTGTCTCAACGATGACAACAACTGCAGGATCTATTCTTTGAATAATATGTTTTACTGAAAAGGTCAGATCATAAGGAAAATAAAAAATAGAATGAACAGCATCTGTTAAATACTGCTTGGCGATATCAAAACCTGTTTTGGTAGAAACAGAAAATACAATATCTCCGGTATTAGAATGTTCCCTTAACCCTTTAACGAGTGGGATTGCGGAAATCACCTCTCCCACCGAAAGCGCATGTATCCATACGCGCTTTTTTTCAGACGTATCGTGTCTTTTGCGTGTTAATTCTCTTGGTAGCCGGGCTATCCCCAATCGTTGAAGAACTGTTTTCCGTCGCTTGTCAGATATCAAGACCATGGGAATTATCAGGGGAAATCCCAAAGTCATCACTATAAAAAACAGTGTATTATATAGAAATATCAACTACGTGTCCTTTTTTATTTGCCATTGGTCACGCGTGACTCGTTACCTGAATTTTGCACGAGTTGGAGACTTTCATATGCAAGATTCAGGTATTATTCGGCGTTTAACAATGTCAGCGCTCCAAAACTGAAAAAAGCCAGGTTTGCAGTCCATGCAGCAATAGCAGGCGGCAGCATCTCACCATATCCAAGCGACAAGCAAAAACTGTAAAAAATCCAGTAAATAAATGCCGTACCGATACCGTAGGCGATGACAACAGGCATACCTTCCCTCACGGTTCCTCTGGCCGCAAGACCTGTACCTACCATACACATAATGACACAGATAAAAGGAAAGGCTATCTTGGCATAAAGATCCACCTTATATATTGTGGCATCATATCCTTCTGCCTCAATCTTCTTTATATACGCAAAAAGCTCTCCAAACGTCATCTCTTCCGATTTTTTAGCAACCTTATCTAAATTTTCAGGTAATAAATCTAGCCTTTCAGTCTTATTCTTATGAAATGTTATACTGTATTTTTCTTTTTTTGTATCAAGAATCTGTTCCATTAATTCATATAACTGCCATTCCCCCTTATTAAAGAAACCTTTCTTGGCATCGATTCTTCGAATCAGTCTGAAATTTTCATCAAACTTATAAAATGTAACTCCATTGATGGTTTTGTTTTTTGGATTAAAGTATTTTACGTGTGTTATACTTCGATTGCCTTTAATCCAAATATTTTTTTCCTTAGTAATAATTGTTGACTCTTTACGAACTTCTTTAAGCCAAATCTGGTTCGACTTTGCCATTGTGATGGGAACGATGACATCAGATAAGATAAAAAGCAGGGCGCCCAAAATACATCCCATGATGAAAACCGGCTTTAAAAGATAATAGATGCGTATACCACTACTTTTCAAAGCCACAAGCTCGTTGCCTCGAGCCATGAGACTAAAGACGATGAGAACAGACATCAGAATACAAATGGGAATTATTTGGGCAACGATAAACGGTATTCTAAGTGCGAAAAAAAATATCATCTTTGAAAACGGTATGCCAGCTTCAATAAAATCATCTACCCTTTCAAAAAAATCCACAGCAAGATATATACCGACGACAAATGTCAGAACAATGCCAAAATATTTTAAAATCTGAATCGTTATATATTTGTAAATAATAGACATATTATCATGATGTTTTAGATGACGGTTTAAATTTCTTTTTGAAAAAGTTGAAAAACGACATGATTTTTACAGAACGGTCATTTGCGCTCCTGATAAGAAGAAACAAACCCAGGCCGCCCAAGGCGATATTTGGAACCCACATTCCGACCATTGGTGGATAAACACCGGCTTCTCCAAAAACAGACCCAGCAGCCAACATTATGTAATAGATTAAAAAGAATACCATTCCCAGCCCCAAACCTGTGGACCGTTTTGCAGATTCCGACTGAATCCCTAGCGGAACAGCCAAAATTCCAAGGGCAAAGCATGCAAAAGGAATCGAAAATTTTTTATGTAATTCAATCAATGCCGTATAATATTGCTCGTTTTTTTGGGGGAAGGTCTTCAAATACTGCCTCAAATCCCCAAAACTCATCTCATCCTCGTCTTTGGAACCACCCTTTGAAGCCCTAAAAGTTTTTTTGAAATCAAGATTGACATCATAGCTGTCAAAGTTGATTGAGTGGGCGGATCTGTTTTCAAGATTGACCTGATTGATGGTGCCTTGATACAGTTTTAAGTGAAATACAAGCTTATCAGGTTCGGCAAACATTCTCCCTTTTGGCGCCATTACGATGCTTACAATATTTCGCGACCGTTTATCCTCAATAAAAACATCCTTGAGAATTTTTTTCTTTAAATCTATTTTGTTGATATAAAGCATGACATCCTTGAAGCTGTCATTGAAAGTCCTTTCTTTAAGTCCGGCATCGACATGAGATGCAGCGACTTGAAATGTCAGCTCTTTCATGGAGACCATCCCCCACGGCATTCCATAAACAGTTATAAGACATGATAAGACTACCCCCATTACACAAAAAACAAGTACAGGGGGCATTAGGCCGTAAATACTTACACCGCCCGCTTTAAGAGCAACAAGTTCTTTATCGTTTGACAATCGAATAAACGTCAGTAAAACAGCCATCATCACTGACATAGGTATCACAAAAGATAGAAAACGGGGAACGGAATAGAGAAGGATTAAAAGAACGGAAAGCATACTGATTTTGTAATTTACAATCAGATTCGTGATATCGAGTATCTTTGTCATCAGAAATACAAAGGTAAAGAACACCAAGTTGATGACAAAAGGCAACATCATCTCTTTGAGCAGATATCTATTTATAATGGAATTAATTTTCATCTTAGGCGGGATGACTATAACCCATTGAAAATTTTCGATTTAAGTCTGCCATGGTGCGACTCAATTGGCAACCATTGCCGATGCTATAATCAATCGCAGGATGCGGCGTAAACATCCAGTCATATTGAATCGGGTCTGGCCAGGGATTTAAGATTTATTATTGCTCTTTGTATCCTAAAATCCACACAAGTGCGAGTTACTCATAGATTATTGATTTTGTTTGAACACATCGGCTTGAAATTCTCAGTCTTTTTCATTACTGTATTGCATCTGATAGAGTTTGAAAAATTCTCCTCGCATAGAAATCAGTTCCTCTTGTTTCCCCTCTTCTTCGACCCGACCATTAACAATGACAACGATCCTGTCGGCATAATCAATGGTTGAGAGTCTGTGCGCAATGACAAAGGTTGTTCGTCCTTTCATCAAATTCTCTAAAGCCTTTTGAACAAGCATCTCCGCCTCTGCATCCAGAGAAGATGTTGCTTCGTCAAGAATCAATATTGGTGCATCTTTAAGCAGGGCACGCGCAATACATATCCTCTGTTTTTCTCCACCGGAAAGACGTCCTCCGAGTTCTCCGATATTTGTGTCAAACTTGTTCGGAAAATTTTGTATAAAATCATAAGCATAGGCTGCTTCTGCAGCCTTGATGATTTCTTTGTCCGTTGCATTCCGCTTACCATAGGCGATATTGTTCCTTATACTGTCGTTAAAAAGGATAGGTTCTTGAGTAACGATACCCATCTGATCACGAAGTGAAGATATCGAAACATCGCGAATATCCGTTCCATCGATCCTGATAGTCCCCCGGGTAACATCATAAAATCTTGGTATCAGATTTACCAGTGATGTTTTCCCGCCGCCACTCATTCCGACCAGTGCCAGAACGTCACCAGCCTTGACATCCAGATTGATGTCTTTAAGAACCATAACATCATCATATTTAAAAAAAACGTTTTCAAATGTCACACGGTGTGGCCCTCGTTTAATCGTTATTGGATCCTTTCTCTCTTTTATGTCTGATTCCATCTCTATAATGTCGAAAACCCTATCGGCAGCGGAAAGCCCTTGCTGGACCGCATTATTGAGCCCGCTCAGTTTTTTTACAGGATCATACAGCATCAGCACTGCAGCCATAAAAGAAAAAAATGTCCCGGCTGTGGAACTGCCCGTAATCACCTTATAACCTCCGTACCATATAATAAAAGCGATCCCTAATCCACCGAGAAACTCCATGATCGGAGACGATAAAGACCTTGCAATCACGGCTTTCATCTCGAGTTTGAACAGGTCGAGGGTTTTATCAAAAAAACGTTTTTTTTCATAAGACTCCATACCGAATGCCTTAACAATTTTGTTGCCGGCAAATGTTTCATGTAAAAAAGAATTCAGATCTGCCATGGCCTCCTGCCATCCGGTACTGATCCGGCGCACTCTTCTGCCAAATTCAACGACAGGAAAAAAAGCAATCGGCAAAACAACAAATGCAATCAAAGCCATTTTCCAGTCACGGTAAAAAATAACAAATGTCAAACCTACTATGCTAAAGCTGTCTTTTAATGATCCTGTGACCGCTGTTGAAACCATGGCTTTGATGATATTGACGTCGTTTGTAATTCGCGACATTAGAACACCGGTCTGTTCTTTATGGAAAAAAGCGATGGGAAGGTCTTGTATGCGGTTATAAAGATCGTTTCTTAAGTCCTTGATGACATTCTCGCCCACATAATTCATTAAATAGTCTTGACCATACATTCCTAGACCACGTAGGAAGTAAATCAGAACAACGACCAAGGGAATGATTTTGAGCATTGTGGTGTCTTTATTAAAAAATATGTCGTCCAGCACAGGCTTTACTAAAAAGGCTGTAGCAGAGCTTGCCACAGCAATAACCAACATACACGCCATTGCCAGAAAAAGTCTGAATTTGTTTTTCTTGATAAGCGCCAGTAAGCGTTTGTGTCTGTTTTTTAATTTTAGTTTAAACATATTCTATCTAAATTGGTTGGTTCCGGGTTCTCCGTTCAACGTTCAAGGTTGTAAAAGATGTTCGGATGCGAAACATGAATCATCCTAATAGTTTAGTTCTTTGAAACAAATCGATTTCAAAAGAGCTTTAGGTATGATTAAATTTTTGGCTGGAAGCTGTCTGAGTGAATTAGGGATCGTTTTGAAAGAACCATAGAAAATTTAATTTATGGATGCCCCCCCCGTTAAAGCAGAAACCTTTATAAATAACCCAAACAGGTTCTTTCATTATGAGCCCTTATTCACGAGGATTGTCCGCCTTTGGCGTGATCTTTCAGCAAAAATTTAATTATACCTGAAGCGGTAATGTTTTCAAAAGGCTAAAGTGCTACAAATTATCTTGCATCCTGCACCTTGTATCATTTTTCACCGAGCATACGAAAGGCGATATCCGCCACGCGTTCCGATGCACCCGGACCACCCAGTTTATCCCTAATGGCCAGTAGTTCAAGACTTAATTGTTTGAGACCGGAAGGATCGCTCAGCATTTTGAATACCGTATCCGCAATCCTGGTGGAAGATGCTTCTTCCTGGATCAACTCCGGAACAATCTCCTTGCCCGCGATGAGGTTAACCAGGCCAATATTTTTAACTCGTATCATTGCCTTTCCCAACCAGAAACTCACCGGAGATACTTTATAAATGATAACCATCGGCATACCTGAAATTGCCGACTCCAAAGTCACGGTGCCGGATGCAGCCATGACGACTTTGCTTCGCTCAAAGACTTTTCTCACATTACCGGTAGCAATCTCAAAATCAGCCTCTCCTTTATGTTTTTTAACAATCTCTTTTACGTGCTTTTCTTCCACATCGGGTGAAAGTGAAATAATGAACTTTATGGTTTCGATCTTTTTTAACAGAATTCGGGCTGCATCAATCATTACCGGGAGGTGCCTTTCAATCTCCCCATGGCGGGATCCCGGAAGTAGACCGATGGCAGGAATATCTTCCATCCACTTATCCTCAATCCTTTGTTTTGTCGGAAGACTGTTTTCCAGCAATGGATGTCCCACAAAGGTTACCGGGATTTTTTGTTTCCTGTAGAAATCTTCTTCAAAGGGTAAAATAACGGCCATATGGTCCACCAGTTTATCAATCTTTTTTACACGGCCAGGTCTCCACGCCCAAATCTGTGGACTGATATAATATAAAACAGGTGTCCCCATTTTTTTGGCCTTTGCCGCCACATGGAGGTTGAAATCAGGAAAATCAATCAGTATCAGAAGATCCGGACGCATGGTCTTGAAGGTCTTTTTAACCATTCGAAGACTTCTAAGAATGTTCGGGATCTTTGAAAATACTTCAGTTATCCCCACAACGGAAATTTCACGAGCATCAATCAAGATGTCAACCCCGGTTTCTTTAAGCGCCTGTCCACCGATACCAAAGAAAAAGAGCCCTTTGTTCCTTTTTTGCATGGCCTTGACAAGTTTTGCACCGTGCAGATCACCGGAAGTTTCACCGGCAATAATCATGACACGCTTCTTGTTTGAAAAATAATCCATGGTGTATCTATCACAAAAATTTGCGAACGCCCTCTTTAATTTGACCCATAATATTCAACGCAATTTCCAGGGCATCACGTCCCATTTGAGCCGTAACTACCGGGGTTTCACGATGGATGACCACATTAACAAATGACTTTAATTCATTTTCCAGGGCATCGCCCGTTTCAAAGCTAACCTGTTTAATATCCATACCGGGGATCAAACCACAATCGACATCGCCAGTTTGTTGAATAGCGGTAATTTCTTTTTTTGAAAAATCAACGGAAACATAAGCATCTCTTTGAAACAGCCTTATTTTTCTTTCGTTTTTGGTTGATATTCGACTGGCTGTCACATTGGCAACACATCCACTTTCAAATTCAAGACGGGCATTTGCAATATCAACATGTTCAGAGACTACAGGTAGTCCTGACGCATAAACAGCACTTATTTCCGACCTGACAAAGTTCAAAATAAGATCAATATCATGGATCATCAAATCCAGAACAACACTGACATCGGTACAGCGCCCTTGAAAAATACTCAATCGATGAGACTCGATAAACATCGGCTTCTTAACAATATCTTTCAGCGCCACAATTGCCGGATTAAACCGCTCAAGATGTCCCACCTGGATAACAAGATCCCTTGATTCTGCCAAATGAATCAGTTCATCCGCCTCTTTGGTGGTCTCTGTAATCGGCTTTTCAATCAGAATGTCGATATTTTTTTTCAAAAAATCCTTGGCAATGACAAAATGAACCGGTGTTGGAACAGCGATACTGACGGCATCGACGTTTCCAAATAGCGCTTTATGGTCTATATATGCTTTTGTATTTACCTTTTCAGCAACAGTTTCAGCACGATTTTTATCAATATCTACAACTCCCACCAGGTCAACGTCATTCATCCGGGAATATTTTTCAGCATGAAATTGCCCGAGATATCCGACACCAATCACACCAACTCGCAGTTTTTTCATATCTTTACTTTTCCAAAGCAACAATGGTGATACCAACTTCGTCCGCCAAGTCGATCATCTCTTTTTTGTCAAAAACAACCGCCTTGCCGGCTTCAATGCCCAAAACCTTCGCCCCTGCCTCAACCATCGTTCTTATTGTCTGAGCACCTACAGCAGGAATATCGAACCGTGTGTCCTGGTGAGGTTTGCATACTTTTACGACTACTGCAACACCTTTGCCGAGTCGCCCTCCCCGTTTTATGGTCGCGTCTGTTCCATCTATGGCTTCTACGGCCAACACCGATCCTCCTCCGATCACAACGCACTGTCCAATATCGAGACGCCCGATCTCCTTTGCCAATTTCCAGCCGAGTTCGACATCATTTTTATCCGACCGGGACGGTTTCCGTTTTGTCCAACAACCTGGTTGCGCCAGAAGCTCCGGCATTAAAAATGTTGAGGATTTTATTTGAATACCCTCTTTTTCAAGAACCCTTACAAATCCCCTCAATATCCCATCGTCATGGGTATGTCTCATGCCTGCAATAAGCGAAATGGCTTTTGTGTCAGGTCTTACATCAGAAAACATCTTTGTCTTTGTAATGCCGCCCACCAGAACGGCCTGGTTGATATCTTTTTTTTTAAAAAATTTAATAATACGCTTGATCTGTCCAATATGAATCCATTCAATCGTGTCAACATGATCGTTCAAACCTGAATCCGTCTCATTTTTGTGAGCAACGGCAAAAACACGATACCCTTTAGCTTTTGCAGCTTTTGAAAAAAGGATGGGGAACTGGCCGTTCCCTGCTATGAGTCCTATGCGCATGGCGACAAGTTAGTTCACTTCGCTCACAATTGGAATGTTGGAATAATGGAGTAATGGAGTAATGGGTTTTGAGGAAATGGAAAATTGGGTTATTGTATAAATCCTCTTGGCAGGAATTAAAGAGATGAATAACATCCTTTTAAGACCAACATTCCAACATTCCATCATTCCATCATTCCATGTCCGAGTTAAAAATCTAGGTCTAAAATATATCTTTATTTTCAATAAATTATAGAAATTCCGAGACGCAAATATACCTGTTAATGAAACGTTAACGGAGTGTCAGGATAATGGGACAGGGTGTATTGGATAAGTAAATGAACGGATTACCTTGTAATTCCCCTCTCTGAAGATTTAATAAAACGGATCAAATCATTGACTTCGGGGACCTGTTCCACTTCTGCCTTGACTCTTTCTATGGCCTCATTGAGTGTCAGCCCGATCCTGAAGATAATCCTGTAGGCCTTTTTCAATGAAGACAATGTCTCTTGTGAAAACCCATGGCGTTTTAGCCCCACATTGTTTAACCCGTGCAATTTTGCCCTGTCCCCGGCCGCGATAACATAAGGGGGGATGTCTTTCACTACTGCCGATTTCCCACCAACATAAGCATAGTTTCCGATCCTAACAAATTGATGAATCGCCACCAGCCCCCCCACAGTCACAAAATCTTCGATGACGATATGACCCGCTAATGTTGCGTTGTTTGCTAAAATAACTTTTCGACCGGTTTTACAGTCATGGGCGATATGAACATAAGCCATTAGTAAGTTCTCTTCACCAACCTCCGTAATTTCGCCGCCAAATCCTGTTCCTCTATTTACGGTAACAAACTCGCGGATAACCGTACCCCTCCCGATCTTAACATAGGTTTCCTCGCCCTGAAATTTTAATGCCTGAGGAACTGCACCGATGGAAGCAAATTGAAATATATGGCAGTCCGGGCCGATTTCAACATGCGGTTGAATGACGACATGGGGACCGATAACCGTTCCAGATCCGATCTGAACATTCGCTCCGATAATCGAATGCGGACCAACGTCGACATTAGAATCTATATCTGCTTTAGAATCGATAATTGCTGTTGGATGTATCATTGTCCCTCTCCAAAGGTGGCCATCAGTTCGGCTTGAGCCACAACTTTTTCATCAACATAGGCGGTTCCAGACATCTTGAATACCTTGCGTCGTTGTTTAAGAAATTTCATCTCAAATATCAACTGATCACCTGGTGTAACAGGCTTACGAAATTTAACCTTGTCCATACCCATAAAATAAATAAATGAGTCATGGGGTTCCAGGTCCAGGGATTTAGCGGCCAGGATAGCCCCGGCCTGACCCATGGCCTCAATAATCAGAACACCGGGCATTATCGGATTCTCCGGAAAATGACCCTGAAAAAAAGGTTCGTTGATGGTCACATTCTTAAGGGCGACAACTTTCTCGCCAGGCGTCAGTTCCAGAATACGATCAATCATAATAAATGGGTACCGGTGAGGCAACAATTTCATGATTTCCTTAATATCAAAAGCATTATCCATTTTTTCCTCCGTTGCTTTCATTCTGTTGTTCCTCAAACTTCTTTAATCTCCGGTCAACCTCTGAAAGTTTCTTTGCAAGCTCTGGAAGCTTGGGAAGAATTCTCTGCACTCTTAGCCATAGTCGATGAGGCATTGCAGAAGATCCTGACACCGTTTCTCCGTCAGGTACTGATTTGGCCACTCCGGCCTGTGGTCCGACAATTGCATTATTCCCAATGCTCAGATGGCCGGCAATGCCTGCCTGTCCGGCCAGAATAGCATTTTCCCCGATTTTAACACTCCCTGAAATTCCAACCTGTCCAACGAGCAAACTGTTTTCACCCACAGTCACATTATGCGCAATCTGCACCAGGTTGTCGGTCTTGACACCACTTTGAATCCAGGTTTTCCCAAAAGTAGCTCTGTCGATGGTATTGCCTGCACCAATTTCAACATCGTTGTCGATCTGAACAATACCGGTATGAGGAATCTTGATATACTTCTTGCCTTCAGGAGCAAAACCAAAACCATCACTGCCTATGACCGACCCGGCATGAATTGTAACCCGGCTTCCGATGATGCAACGCTCAAGAATCGTCACATTCGGAAAGACCTTGACATCATTCCCAATGATAACGTTGTCACCGATAACGACATTTGGGCAAAGCACGACGCGATGGCCAAAGGTAACATTATCTCCGATTACACAGAAAGGTGCTATGGATACATCTTGTCCGCATAAAAAACCTTTTCCGATATATGCATCTTGGCTTATCCCGGGATCTGGTTTTAAAGCAGGATGAAAAAGGTTCAAAACCTTTATAAAAGCGATCTGGGGATTGTCTACCTGCACAATGTTCTTTGTAGGAGCTTGAAATTTTTGAGGAACAATAACTGCACCGGCATCGGTCTCGTCAATTTTTTTTAAGAATTTTGATTGACTTGCAAATGTGATTTCATCGCCTTTTGCATCCTCAAAAGATGCG
>CAXMTB010000106.1:0-11076 GCA_964195835.1 uncultured Nitrospinaceae bacterium
CGCGGAGAACGAAGTCCAGCGAATAAAAGACCATTTATGGATGGACACTAATTGAAATCTATTTAAGCGATCATCTTGAATGATGAAAAAAACCTCAAAAACAATATTTTCCTGTCAGACCTGCGGCTACCAGACAGCCAAATGGATGGGTAAATGTCCTGACTGCGGACAGTGGCAAAGCTTTTTGGAGGAAATTAAAACAGTCAAATCCGCCCAAGGGGCTCGCCGGATTTTATCTTCTTCGCAGACAAAACCGGTCCCCCTGGACGCCATTGCCCTTGATCCGGAAGAACGTCTTTTAACCGGAATCAGAGAATTTGACCGTGTTTTGGGCGGCGGGCTCGTCCCCGGCACCCTTGTCCTGATTGGTGGAGATCCGGGAATCGGAAAATCGACCCTTATGCTTCAGGTGCTGCACGGTATTGCTAAAAAAGGTTCAAGAGTATTGTACGTTTCCGGAGAGGAATCGGAGCGCCAGATGAGGATACGCAGCCAAAGGCTGCTGTCCGCAGTATCGCCGAACTTGATGGTGGTTTCAGAAAATGATTTGGAATCGATCCTGTTGATGGCTGGATCTCTTCAGCCACAGGTGATGGTAATTGATTCAATCCAGACCATGTTCTGCTCTGATTTAACCTCCGCTCCCGGGAGTGTTACTCAGGTACGGGAATCTACCATGCAACTCATGCTCATGGCCAAGAAGACCGGGACACCCGTATTCCTGGTGGGACACGTAACCAAAGACGGCGCCATTGCGGGGCCGAGGCTTTTAGAGCATATGGTCGATACGGTGCTTTACTTTGAAGGTGATCGCAACCACGTGTTTCGGATTCTCAGAGCGGTAAAGAACAGGTTCGGATCAACCAATGAAATCGGTGTATTTGAAATGAATGAAAGCGGCCTCAATGAAGTGGCCAACCCTTCAGCTGTATTTCTTTCCGAACGACCTGAAAACGTCCCGGGATCCGTGGTTACGGCCAGCATGGAAGGAACAAGGCCGATCCTCGTTGAACTTCAGGCCCTTGCAAGCAGCACAAGCTTCGGAAATCCTCGAAGAACGATTTTGGGAATTGATCACAACCGGGTTGTCCTGCTGGTTGCAGTAATGGAAAAAAAGTTGGGCATGCATTTGATGGGGCATGACATCTTTATCAACGTCGCCGGGGGGGTTAAGATAGACGAACCTGCTGTCGACATGGCGATCGTCGCCGCTGTTGCTTCGAGCTTTTTAGACCGGCCGGTTCAAAAAGGAACCGTGATTTTGGGTGAAATCGGTTTAACCGGTGAAGTCAGAGCCATTGGCCGGGTTGAAACCAGGGTTGCTGAAGCAAAAAAAATGGGCTTTAATCGATGTCTTGTGCCTCAAAGCAACCTGAAACGAACTACCGGGATGAAAGGCATAAAACTCATCGGCGTAAAAACTGTATCAGAAGCTATGGAGAATCTGTTTTAGTATATTATTTGTGATTTTTTTTGCCTTTTATGGCAAGACTTTTTCGTATCCATTCATGGAGTAATTGAGATAGTGGAAATTCCAAATGACAAATCTCAAATAACAAGCAAATACCAATGACCAAAATGCCAAAAAACAAACTAGCAGATGATCTTGAAGAAAGGCAAACGAATTGAAAAAGATATTTTCATCAATACTGGAAAAATTGAAATTGTTAAGTTCTTTAGTATTTGGAATTTGGAGCTTGTATTTTGGAATTTATTTGAAATTTGATGCTTGTGATTTGTTATTTCCGGTTTATCCGGGCTAGGTATCATGAAACGATCTGCAAAAAAACACAGCCAATGGGAAGATCATTATACTCAGCGGGCAAAAAAGGAACGATTCCCAGCCCGATCGGTCTATAAACTTCAGGAAATACAAAAAAAATACAATATTATAAAAAAGGGAAACAACGTTCTGGATCTGGGATGTGCGCCCGGGTCATGGCTTCTTCATTCGGCTGATCTGACAGGAAAAACAGGGCGGGTGATCGGCATCGACCTCTTACCGGTCACCGTAAATGTTCCCCCCCATGTCAGTGTTTACACCAATGACATTCTCTTAATGGATGATGATTTTTTCAAGTCCCTTGGAACTAACTTTAATGTCGTCATCAGCGACATGGCCCCGTCCACAACTGGGAATAAATTTGTGGACAGCACCCGATCTTTTGATCTCTGCACGACGGCACTGTCCATTGCACAGATGACATTGACCACCGGTGGATCGTTTGTCTGCAAGATTTTTCAAGGAGAAGATTTTAAGACATTTATAAACTCGGTCCGGTCTGTTTTCAAAAACCATAAAATTTTTAAGCCGAAAAGCAGCCGAAAAGCCAGTAAGGAAATTTATGTTATCGGATTTGGAAAAAAATGATATATTGCTTTTTAGAAGATGATTACCTAAGGTATGATTGATTTTTTCTGGAAACAATAGGAGGATAAAATGTCAGGGCACAGCAAGTGGTCTTCCATTAAACACAAAAAAGGCGCTACAGATGCCAGGCGGGGAAAAATTTTCACAAAACTCATTAAGGAAATTACAGTCGCAGCACGTATGAGCGGTGGGGACCCCGATGCAAATCCAAGACTTCGAACAGCCATCCAGGCAGCAAAAAGTGAAAACATGCCCAAAGATAATATTGAAAGGGCCATAAAAAAAGGGACCGGTGAACTGGAAGGAGTCAATTATGAAGAAAGCATTTACGAAGGATATGGTCCTGGCGGCGCAGCGATATATATTGAATCAGTCACCGATAACAAAAACAGGGCGGTAGCAGATATCCGCCACATTTTAAGCAAGGCCGGAGGGAATCTCGGGTCCAATGGGTGCGTTGCCTGGATCTTCGAAAAAAAAGGATATATTGTTGTTGAACATCGTGCCGTTGATGAGGATGCTTTAATGGAAACCGCCATTGATGCCGGAGCCGAAGATGTCACAGAAGATGACAGCAATTATGAAATCCTCACCGCTCCCCAGGATTTTGAAGCGGTAAAAACAGCCATAGAAAAGGAATCGATCCCTTACATTGACGCAGAAATCACCATGTTCCCTCAGTCCACCGTGAACCTTCAGGGCAAGGAAGCCGAGCAGATGGTCAAATTGATGGAAACTCTTGAAGACTGTGACGATGTTCAGAAGGTATACACCAATGCCGACATTCCGGAAGAACTGGTCAGCTAAATTTACTTTGAAAGGGACAAGTCAACCATCCTTTGAACCGCCTTAAACGCTGGCTGTCTGATATTTTCAGGCACTTTGACCTCTCCTTCCATGAATTCGAGGCTCCTGAGAACATCTTCAAGGGAGATCTTTTTCATGTTTTTACACAACATCTTGGTTGAAGCAGGATAAAACGCCTTATCAGGATTGGCTTTTTTCAAGGGATAAATCAGCCCGATCTCCGTACCGACGATAAAAGAGGAACTTTTAGACTCTTTTGCATACCGGATCATGCCCGAAGTACTGCGAATGACATCTGCCAGTTCGAGGACTTCCGGCCGGCATTCAGGGTGGGCCATGAAGACAGCGTCCGGATGAGCCTTTCTGGCATTATGTACATCTGCGGGTTTGAGTCGATCATGGGTTGGACAATATCCATCCCAGGTGTGTACCTTCTTTTTGGTCTGCGAGGCAGTGTACAGGGCGAGATTCCGGTCAGGTGTCATGAGAACCTCATCGGCATCCAGACTGTTAACAACATCAACAACATTGGCCGATGTACAGCAAATGGTGGAAAGTGCCTTGACCGCTGCGGTTGAATTGACATAAGTGACAACCGGCATTGCCGGAAGCTTATCAATCATGACCTGAAGACCCTCAGGCTCGATCATATCAGCCATCAAACATCCGGCGTCTTCACGGGGAAGAAGAACCGTCTTGTTCGGAGACAATATCGAAGCGGTTTCCGCCATAAAATGGACCCCGCAAAAAACGATGACTTCGGCATCGGTCTGGGCGGCCTTGATACTCAGCTCCAAAGAATCACCGCAAAGGTCTGCCAGATCCTGAATTTCCGGGGGCTGATAATTATGCGAAAGCATGATGGCGTTTCTTTTTTTCAGCAAGCCTCTTATCTTTTCCTTCATTCTACAGTTCCTATTCTATTTAGAAAATAGGAATTAGAAAACAGATAACCGCAAATGGACGCAAATGAACATAAATATTATTATTTTAATTCGTGTTCATTCGTGTTCATCCGTGGTTTCCCTTATCCTCTTCCCTCTTTTCTCTTTCTTATTTAATGATATTTCTCATAGGTCTCACTGCTCATCAAGATTCAGCACCTCCATACCCTCAGAGATTTCAAAACTAAACAAGGAATCATCGAGCTTCTCTTTAAGCTGAATATTGTTAAAGACGATCCGTGTTTCATCACCATATGAATTATAGGTCAAAATCTTGACAACATCAAAAGTTTTTCTTGAAATCCACAGGTAGATTTCCACAATATCGTAGGTTTTTTCTCTGGGTAAGAGCTTGAGGACAAAAAAACCCTCTTGAGTCTCGTTTTCAAGAACCATATTGAATTTTTGTCTTATCACCTTCATATCAGAAAGGAAACTGAAACCTTTACCACCTTCGAAAAAAGAAGGGGCCTTTCCAATCATTACCTGGTTGTCTTCAGGTCTAGATACCCACAGCGTTTTGCCGTCCGTAATAATCATTTGTCGATCAGGTGTTTCATATTCCCATCTCATTTTGCCGGAACGTTTGAAAAAGGCTCTTCCCGATGCACTATCTGTTATTTCCATGGCCTTTATTGACGAAGTTTGGGAGAAATGTGCAGTAAAGCCCGACTCAGAATAATGCTGCTCAACCTTTTTAATAACCTCATCCAGGGATAAACGCGACGCATCATGGGGTGATGCAGTTTTAGAGGATAAATCAGATGCCAATGCCACCTGTCCACCAAAAAATAAAAAAATAACAAGAAGAAATAAAATTCTTTTAAATTGCATCAACGAATCTCCTCATTCGAAAAACCGGTTGTAGTGGTACAAAGAATCTGTCTTCATTGAAGCTCAAGCGCAAAAACAATCATCAATCGAAAATCATCAATTCTTCATATAGAGTAACATAACGATTCGACTATTATCTGTCATCAAATGCAAAAAAGCACAAATAAAATACTAAATCTCTTAGTCCATCACGCCATATTTTTTAAGCTTTTTGTGAAGGGTTTTTCTGGTAATACCCAGACGTCGTGCCGCCTCGCTTTTATTGCCGGCCACAGATTCCAGCATGCGCAATATAGCAGCCTTTTCCACCTTCTCAAGGGGTATGTTGTCCATATCGTCAAAATCAGATGGGGCTGGAGCCGGTTGCTGCAACAAAGGCTGTAAGATGGAAAAATCCTGATCATCAAGATAGTCTGTGCGGGCCAGTACAACCGCCCTTTCAATCGCATTCATCAGTTCGCGGACATTGCCGGGCCAATCATACCGGACAAGCTGGTCCATTGCTTTGGGTGTAAACCCTTTTATCTCCTTTTTGTTTTTGTCGACAAATATTTCCAAAAAATGCTGGGCAAGCAATGGGATGTCGTCTCTTCTCTTCGTAAGCGGCGGGATTTCAAGACTGACAACGTTCAATCGATAATAGAGATCCTCGCGAAACAGCCCTCTGTTTTTCAGATCCACAAGATCTTTGTTTGTGGCAGTGATGACCCGGACATCTACAGGTATGACTTTTTCACCGCCCACACGGGTTAACTCTCTTTCCTGTAATACACGCAAAAGCTTGACCTGCATGGTTAATGGCATTTCACTCACTTCGTCAAGGAAAATACTTCCCTGGCTCGCCTGATAAAAACGCCCTTCTTTTCTGCGGTCGGCGCCTGTAAACGCCCCTTTTTCATGCCCAAAAAGCTCTGATTCAAGAAGCGTTTCAGTAATGGCGGCACAATTAATTTTTACAAAGGGACCGTCTTTTCTCGGGCTGTTATGATGAATCACCCCGGCAATCAATTCCTTACCTGTTCCGGACTCGCCGGTAATCATTACGGTGGCTTCGGACGGGGCGACATGGGCCACCGTTTCCAAAAGGCTTATCATGGCAGAACTTCGACCGATGATATTTTGCATATCAAAATGTTTACCGAGGTTTTCTTTCAAAAGACGATTCTCCTCTTTAAGCCGGGTGTGCTCCATCGCCCTTTCAATGGTCAACCGCAACTTATCGAAATCGAGAGGTTTTGTAAGATAATCATAGGCGCCCTTTTTCAGAGCCTCAACAGCCGTATCAACTGAAGAATACGCGGTCATGATCGTTACCGGAATGGCAGGATTAAACGCTTTTATCCGCTCCAGTGCTTCGAGTCCTGAAACCTTCAGCATTCTGACATCCATCAAGATCAAATCAAAGGGTTGTTCCTGAACCTTCTCAATGGCGATTGAACCGTCATCCGCCTCAACAATATCATATCCCCACCCCCCAACAAGGGTTCTCAGCATGGTACGATGGGCGTCATCATCATCAACGACCAATACCGTCTTTCTATTTTTCATTGTTCATCTCTTGTTCCTGCATAAGATAAAAATATTGTAACGTCTGTTCCCTGGCCTAAGCGACTCTCAATTGTTATTTCCCCGCCATGGGCTTCCATAATATTGTGAACGATGGCCAACCCAAGACCGGTGCCGGATGCTTTGGTGGTAAAATAGGGATCGAATATGTGGGAGAGATCGTCTTCCGTAATACCTTTTCCGGTATCCGATACCTTGATCTCTATCCCATTTTTTTTCGAATTTTTGGCAAGTGCAACGGTCAGGCTCCCGCCATTATCCATGGATTCAATGGCATTTAAGTAAAGGTTCAGAAGCACCTGGTTGATTCTGTCCGAATCAATTAAAATCTCGTCATTTTCAAGATCGAAGTCAGTCCTAATGCTTATGCTTGCTTCCGATGCTTGCCTTTCAATCAGCTTGAGAGAGTCCTTTAAAAACGCTTTAATTTGAATCGATTTTTTCGAAACGGTTATGGGTCTGGCAAACTCATGGAGCTGGCTCACAACTCTGTTCAACCGGTCAACCTCTTGAATCATGAGGTTTGAGATCTGTTGATTTTCAGGTACATCATAATATCTTTCTTTGAAATACGTCGCAAAACCTTTAATTGAACTTAAAGGATTACGGATCTCATGAGAAACACCTGCTGCCAGCCTGCCCACTGATGCAAGGCGTTGACTCCTTGCAATCTCTTTTCTTAAAGAGCGAACTTCACTGAGATCTTTAAATAGGACCACATATCCAAGAAACGTTCCGTCTTCATCATTGAGTAACGTGGCGCTGATTTCCAGAGGAATCACCTCTCCTTTCTGCACGGTACAATCGATCTCTTTTTCCACAACACCTTTTTCCACATTTAGGTTTTTCAGCAGGTGCCATAGCTCAGCCGGAAGTACCTTTTCAGCATTTTCTCCAATCACTTCAGCGGGCAAAAGCTTTAAAACAGATCCGGCCTCATTGTTCAAGGAGGTTATCCTCTGGTTGTCATCCAGCGCAACGAGGCCGATGGGCATATTTTCCACCAGATTGTCTGAAAAAGCCTTTATTCTGGAAAGAGACATCTTTGTAACCCGATAGCTTTGGGCTAGAAAGAGCAGAACGATACCGGCAAATCCGATCAAAAGAAGGATAATGCCCATTATAACGGCATGTCGGGTATCCGCCCGAATGGCATCATCAATTGACGTCATGTCAAGTCCTACGAAGATGATCGGACTGGAAGGAGGAATGTCTACTCTTTCATTCATCCCCCTTTGAAACCACATGTGCATCATCATACGGTCGCTCCCCATGTCCGGTCCTCCTTCCACAGGTGAAAATTTACTAAAAACCTCAAATAGTTTTTTACCGTCGGGATTACGGACAATTCGCCACTGAACTGTTTTAAGGTGTGAGATTTTTTTGAGGTTTAATCCTCTTCCATGGTTTTGGCCAATATATCTGGGGTTGTCATGGGCGAGAACGTTTCCGTTTACATCGGTGACCAAAAGGTATCGAATATCTGACTGCTGGGCAGTCTCGGTAAGAAGTTTCTGAAGCTGGAATTCATTCCAACTCATCCCCATTCCTGTTCGTGTTCCTGCCTCAAAAGACCGGATCAAGGCCGCACCTTTTTCCAGCAAAAGTCGTGTGCTGTTTTGATTCTGACGGTTTATGTTCTGTATGGTCATAAACGAAAAAATCGGAAATAAAACCACCACCGCGCCGATAAATAGCCAGGGCGGCACACCGGTCCAGAATCGATTATGTAGATTTCTACCCTTCATCATGATATTTATTAAGCAAATCCAATGCCACAAGCTAAAAAATCGAGAATCAAACGCTCAACACGAAAAACGAAGTTACAGGACCTTAAGTTTCGCACCATTGAATTTCAGTAACGCCGATCAATTGGAGCAGGCCGGTAAAATTTTAACATAAATGAGCGGTCGGGGAGTTTTTATTGTAAACACCTATATATCAGCCTCTGGCTCGGAGAGCGTAATGGAGCGATTTAACAAATAAAAACACCCGACCCCTGAACATAAATACGATCGTTAAAAAGGTTAAAGCAGCATAAGCACGAATATGGATATTTTTCATCCACCGGGTTGATTTTACCCAATCTCGTGGATATATAATATCCACCATGTGGTTAATAATGGCAAGGCAAAATGTTTACTCATCGCCTCGAACATGGAGTAATGGAATGGTGAAATACTGGAAGGTTGGTTTTTTAAAGGAAATTATCCATTTTTTATTTAATCGTTAACACAAATTTACTATCAACCCATCATTGCATTATCCCAGAACCCATTCTTCCAGTATTCCAATTAGGGCGAAGCCCCTAACTTATTTCAGCCCGCTAACTACAAGGCTTTTTAGCGATATTGGTGTGCGAAACTTGAATAATTAATAGAGTTGGATTACGTACACCGGAATTTTTCAATCTCCGGGACAAAAGGCTGAATCACTTGGAGTTCATTGGGTCTTATGGGCCGCCAATCAACGGCATAAAATATTTCATTACCAAAATAAGACTTTGGCTTAAACATTGCGACATACAACGCCGGTTCATCCGGATAATGCTCGATCCAGAGAATTTCATCGATTTCCAGATCAAAGTCCCTGCATATCCGCTTTCCCAGGGTTTCGGCGCAGGTTGTTTTAAAAATACCTTCTCCGGTTTGGGTGGCCACAATAGCATAAGGTCTGAGATGCTTCACATCCGGATGGCTTATGGAAAAATCGAACAGTCTCAATCGCCATGAGCAGGCCCGGTTACGGTCAGCCCCTGAAGATTTATCTTCTCGCCTCTGGAAGCGATATGTCCCATCGAAAATAATCAAATTTTTTGCCCCCTAATAGATTGAAGACTTTTTATTGCTGAAATCCGGGTTATCTAAAAAAGCGACATCTGAGGGTCTTCTTTCTTTTTCCAGCCTTTGATCGGTCCCTTTCGGATCTTTGCAAAAACACCCGGAGCAAGATTTGTATGGCGAGCCCAGTCCAGCATAATCTTGGCAATGGTTTCCGAAGTGCTTTCCTTCCAGTTTTCTCCTAGCTTCTCCTGAAGTTCATGGCCAAGCTCTAAAAGAGTGCCTCCTTTAATCTGTTTCGATTTAAGGATTTCTATGAACACAGAAAACGACGTCAGCTGCAAAGCGCCTTCTGCAAACAAAAATGGACGGCTATTCAGATTTTCCACAAAGGCTTTTGCTCTTGGCAATACTTTTATCAATGGCGCCTTTCTAAGAATGAACCCCAGATCCTCCAATGTTGCCAGAGCTCTAAAAATCGTATTTTTGTGAAGTCCTATCCAATTCACCCTGCCATCCTCTTGGAGGGCATGAACAAGGCGTATGGCAATGTTCTCAACAGGCGCATATTGAATTCTCGGTGTTTTACCTCCCCGTCTTTTAGGGAGAAAAAGGTCGCGTTCGCGAATGTCTGTTGCAGGATCAAAATAAATGAGAGTTTTGTCTTTTTTGTTCAAAAGCGCCAGGTCGGCAGCATCCAGCCACTCAGCCAAGATGCGAGCCTGTTTTAACCAGGCAAGTCCCGTCATCTTAATAAAGGGGGACAAGGACTCAAGACGGCTGGAAATGTCAACCATTTTCAGCCTGTGATTGTCTTTGAGGGCCATTAAGATCTCTGAGATCAAACGATTTTCATGTAACCGGTTCCGCAGGTGATTTCTCAACAAAGCCTCCATCTCCTGGTTGGCATCAGACATGTCAAGTTGCAGGAGAACCTTGCCTTGAACAAATCTCACGAGTTTGAGCAGATCCATATCCTTTGCGAGGCCATAAAACGCGAGTTCAGATAAGCTGACTTGATTTTTAAATTCGGAAACATCAAGAATGCCTCCGGCGGCATGGAGAATCTTTAACGCATGGACGACCTGTTCCACGGCCGTGTTAAGAAGATAATGGTCATGAAAGGGTAAATCGCCGGTATTCAAATAATCGCGAAAAATACTCCATGAAATGTCCACGATATTGCCGATTCTATTGATCAGTCCCTGATGGATCAATTTTTGAACGGCCTTGGGATCAAATATTTCCAAAGGCGCCGATGATCGCCCGGGGATTGATTTGGCAATTTGATGTAATGTGGCTCGTTCTGTGTCTGATAGATATTGTAATTCCTGCTGGAACAGTTCTTCAATGCCCAGAAGAATCCCTGGAATATCCGACTGGGGAATACCGGATTGACGCGCAACCATTACATGAAAGCAGAGTATTTTCAGAAGCCAGGGATAACCTTGTGAAAATTTCTCAAGGAAAGATTGAAGGCTTTTTGTTAAGGTCTCATCCAATTCTTTGCCAAGCTTTTTTAAAAGCATACCCATTTGGGCCTTGGAAAAAGTGGTCAGAATCATTTTTCGGCAATCATCGGCAACAGCATCGAGTTGTTTATTAGAAAATGCATGGCTTGATAAAACAAGATCCTTGTCCCACGTGAAGCCCAGAATAATATTTGTTTGTTTTTCGACGATTTTCAGAAAAAGGTTTTTAATCTGATTCAGCACATCTGGTAGAAAGAGAATATTTTCAAACGGGTCGAAAAAGATGAACAGCAGTTTGTTTT
>CAXMTB010000107.1:0-11021 GCA_964195835.1 uncultured Nitrospinaceae bacterium
ATAATCCTCGGAATATCAACTATATGCCTGTGGTTATTTTTTTCGCATGCCTTGATTTTGAACAAAAATCCTCATTTATGGATGGACACTAAATAATTGAAATGACGAAGCCACTTTGCCAATATCGTTACACGGTGAAGCAAATCCCGTGAACACGCACCCCGAATATTGCTAAAAAGCCAATAATGTAGCGGGCCGAAATAAATTTGTTCTTGTCCGCCTCACCGCCCCGCAAGCGGGATCTTCGACAAAGCGACATCTTCGACCGGCGGAAAGGCAAGATCATAATACTATATGAATTCAAATTTTTACGTATTCATCATATTGGCCATTTTATCCGACAATACCTGTTAATATTCCAGAATCATTGGGAGAATCGAAATAAATACGTTGAAAATCCCTGACGCCGGCACTGGTGAGCATGGTTATGAGTTGTTCTTCTGAATAGGCCTGTCCGCCGGGTGTACCCAAAAGCATGTTCAAAGAAAACAATGCAGGGAAAAGCGGACCGTCCATGGTATTGTTTAAAATAAACTCATGAATGATGATCAAGCCACCGGGTTCAAGGGTGGAAACGGCATTTTGAACGATTTTACGGCCGTCTTCGAAACTTTCTCCATGGAGAATGTGTGACAGCCAAACCACATCAAAGACCCCTTTAATATCTTCTTCGAGATAGTCGACATCCTTGAAATCGATTCGATCCTGCAAATTAAATTTGGCAATGGTCTTTTCAGCAAAGGGTCGTGTAGTTGGAAGATCATAAACAGTGGCTTTAAGCTGGGGATTGTTCAAACAGAAATGAATTGCATAAGTTCCAGGGCCACCCCCCAAATCGAGCAGATGATGCCGATTGGAAAGATCTATTTTCGGGACCAGAACCGGTGCCAGATTCATCGCAAGATTGAACATTCCCATGAGAAAGCTTTCCCTTTTTTCTTCGTCTGTATGCGAGACGCTACCTCTCACGGGTTGGCCTGTTCGAACAGCAACATCCAGCCTGTTCCAGGAATCCACCAGATGATAATGATGCATGATGATATGACCGATATACCGGGAAGAGTTCCTGACAAGAAACGCCAGGCTTAAGGGCGTGTTTGAATAGGTGTTTTCTTGCTTTTCCAGTAACTCCATGGCTGAGAGGGCATTCAGAAGCATCTCAACGCCTCTTTGGTTACCATACAGCATATCCGATACATCTTCGCTTTTCAGGCGACTGTTAGCGATGATGGTAAAGATATCAAGTTTAACCGCGGCATGGAGCGTACATGTTTGCCAGTAGTTTCCTGATATTTCTAATAAATTCCCAGGGTTCATTTTTTGTTTGTGCATCGTTTCGATACTTTCTCATTAAGGATGATTTTTTTGAGTCAGTCAATTTTAAAGCAAAAGTTCGGTGCCGCATCCCGGAGGGCACTGGTAAAAATTTCAAAATACCCCATAGTTTGTTATAGTGCAACAGAAATCCCGTCATAGCGGCGCTTGCGAGAGTTTCATAAGATCGTTACACGATTTTATTCTAAACTTTAACACATATGTCATGTTTTATTCAATTCCAAATATTTTTTCAGGCATAAAAATTCTGGTATTCTTTCGTACAAAAAAGTTGGGCGGTTGGAATAAAAGTGTTGAAAAATTATGTGAAAAACGCTTTACATTTTCCAGCCATGACTTATTGTCATGTCTAATAAACTTGTAAAGTGAATTTTTATCGAAATCTAAAAATCCGATATGCTCACGAATAAACATTATCTCCTGCCACAGGCGGGACCACATGGTGTTTAACAAGCTTTTAATGATTTCATTTAATGGAGTGTTTATTTAGACCGTATCCAGGAGAGATGATGGCAGAGAACTTGAATATCCCGGACGAGCTTCAAGGAACTTTTAAGCGCTTGATGAATCGGGTACCCGAAAAACTTCGAAGTGACAGTCATACTCAAAGAATCATTCAATTATATTTAAAATTGGGGGGTGAGAAAATGGCGAAACAACATATCGAGATCATCAAATTGCGTGTTCGTGAAGAGAAACGTCAAAGTAAAGCTGAAGCCGATGCTTTGGAACAATCCGGTATCGGGGATGATTCCACAGATACTTTTTTCGAAGAGTCTGACAGTGAGTGATTTGCGTTTATGTAATTGAATAGGTTGAATCAATTGATTTATCAAGAGGATATAGTTAAATCATCCAATTACATGGTGTTTTTTAGAAAAGGAGAGATACCCAGGTATATGCCGAACAAAACCATGAATAGTGCACAAAACATTAGAATCCCATAATATGCTTTTCGGTTCATATGCCTCAAGCCAAAGAATGCGAGTGTTGAAACAAGTAAATACCAAATCAGATCTCCAGCTTCATGCCCTAAAAAAAATGCTAAAAGTTTTGGCCATTTTTTGAAAGAAATATCAAACTGGATCATAAAGGCAAACCCTATTGTGGCCCACCAGACCCACCAATAAGGGTTAGACATGGACACCATAATACCCCCAATGACAGGATTTTCGATACCTTTATTTTCAATCAGCTCAGGATCTTTGCTGGGTTCGTCTCGTGAATTCAAGAAGTTGGCAGAAATATTTCCATTAAATATATCCCTTATAATGGATGCTCCAAAAAGTATAAGAATGAGACCTCCTGAAACGCCAATAATGCGAACAACAGCAATGTTTTTCAAAACAAAAGAAAAACCGAAAAGCAAAAGAATGATAATGCCCATTTCGAGGATTGCATGTCCTGTTATGATCCAAAGCCCCATCAGATAACCACGCTTGTTTGTTTGGGCCGATTTAATAATGGTATAGGTTAGCAGGGGGCCAGGCGACATGGCTCCGGTTAATGCTACAAGGAATGAAAAAGAAAAAATCAGCCAGAATTCAGATAGAAAGTTAATAAATCCGTTGAACATGTTCTAAACAATCCCATTTTTACGGTAATAAAAGGAATCTTTCCATGAAAGAGAGCAAAAATATTGAATTTCAACCGCCGGAAGATCTAAAAAAGTGCATTGAATTTCACGGACATCTTTGTCCGGGGCTCATATATGGTTACATAGTTGCAAAAGCAGCCATGGATCTTCTCAAACTCAACCGATCAAGGGATGAAGAGGTCGTTGCCATCAGTGAAAATGATTCATGCGCGGTTGACGCATTACAAATCCTTCTGGGGACTTCAATCGGCAAGGGCAACCTCATCTTAAAAGACTACGGGAAAAATGTATATACCATCCTGAACCGCAAAAACAAGAAGGCTTACCGCTTTTCACGCAAAAAACATTATCAATATCAGGGTAAACCTAAAGACGAATTTTTTCAACTTGATGCAGCTATTTCTTCAGGCACTGCAACGGAAAAAGATAAACGTCGTCATAAGATTCTGAAATCAGACGATCTTCTCCAAAGACCGTTTGACGATATCTTCTCCACAGAAAAAGTTGACTGTGTTATGCCGCCTTATGCACCTCTGGCACGCTCGGAAGCCTGTGCAACGTGTGGTGAAATGACCATGTCGACCAAAATGGTTGCGACAGAAAATGGTAAGCACTTGTGCATTCCCTGTGCTTCCTAAAACCTGAGACTTCGTTTAAATTTGAATTTCTCACCTTATCGGGGGTGTTGAAAATTAAGGGTGGGAAGCATGAGTTATTACCTGAATATTGCATATAAAAGCCTCCGACTCGTGCAAGATCCAGGTATTATTTCTTGGAACAAACATAAAAAAGGGCAACACACATGATGTGTTGCCCTTAAAACAGAATTGGTTATATACTTAACCGCAATTATTTGTTGTTCCGCAGCCAGAACATCCTGATGCTGCTCCGAAATCTACGGCACAATCGAGTTTAAAACCCATTTCAGAAAAATCCACCTTTATAGGTTTTGCCTTTTCCATGAAATCTTTATCGACAATATATTGAAAACCTTCTATATCGAAAACATCGTCTGTGTCTTTTGGCTCATCCAGAGCCATGGCAAGTGATGGACCACCTCAGCCCCCTGAATTTAAAAAAATTCGAATGGGTGAAACTTCTTTACCTTTGAAATATTCAGCAATTTGTTTTGTAGCTTCCTCTGTAACTTCAACCATTATCTTCTCCTTTTTTCATAATAATCTATGTATCCTATCTGGAATAGAATTTCCACTAAAATAGTGCCGACAATGGAATTTGTCAATGGAAGGCGTTTTAAAATATTCTGAAACGGTAATATGCATTCTGGATGAACTTAAAGTGAATATTTTTCGAACTGTTTTTCAATCCGATCTTTAACCTTGATGCATTCGTATGATTTTACCTTTAAAAAATTTCCCAGCCTGATACACTGTAACGGCGTTGCTGAAAATTATATTATAGTTACCCATTTCCGGTGAGATAATTTTTATCCAAAGATCCGGAGACAATGGGAAGCGATCCCATATCCGGCGGCCTGAATCCAAAGACAATTTCAAGAAAAGCCATTGTGATGCGAAAGGTGGCACCCCAAAGCACTTCACTATTATCTTTTTGCTTTTGGATAAAACAGGGATAATCTTTCACATCCGGATTGTTTCCATATTCCTGAGATGTTTCAATCTGCAACCTATATCGTGCATAATTAGAGGGGTTCAATAGATTTTGAAGTGGAATATAAACAACCCGTTCTACTTCCCAGTTTGGGGAAAATTGCTTTTGACGGCTGATCCAGCAAACCATTGGATAAATCACCCTGTGAAACATGATAAGCTGCTGCGACGGAAGCGGTCCTAACAATTTAACCCCCAGAGGGTTCAAACGCATTTCTTCAAAGCCCTCTCGCAAACACGTGGCAAACAAAAGGGCCAGATTTTGGGCTTCGTGACGCCGTTGTTTTTGCCACAGCTGCCAATACGGCCAACGTGTGAGAGGAGAACCCGGTAAATATAAAATTTTTGATAAAAAGGCATCAACACGGAACGATATGCTTCCTCCTGGACAGCATAAGTCTCCAGGTTGTTTCACCTTTAAGGAGCGTTTGTTCAAAATCAAACACGGGGCATTGGAAAAGTCTTTTTCTTTACAATTCATGCCGAGCAAAAAGAGCACGGCGGATGTCGTCGAAGAATTCGTAGCGTCTTTTGAAAAAATACGATTATGACGGTTTTTTTCATAGAGTCTATGTATTACCCGATCAATAAAATCTGAAGTTTTTCCGAAAGAATTCATAATTTCATTTATTTCCTGATATTGCCCAATAAAATTACCTTCAAACCTATACCATGAAAGTATACAAACAATAAACTTTATAACTCAAGTTTGGCACCTCTAATTTTCAGCAACGCAATACAGCGTGGCGGGCCGGAAAAATTTATTAAGGTAAGATCATACTAATGCAACTTATTTATCTTATCCATTCTTGCACTTTTTGCAAGTTTACGTTAAGTCGCATGCTCAATAAACTTTAGGAGAGATGTTATGGGGGTATAACATGTCGACAACATTACCGGATGATTTTTTTAAATGGCTTGTGGAGTTGCGTCGCTGGTTTCACCGGTTCCCGGAACCGGCTTACAAAGAAGTGAAAACCGCAGCTAAAATTTGTGAGACTTTAGATACCCTCAAGGTCCCTTTTCAGACGGGTGGGGGGGGAACCGGTGTGGTGGCGAAGCTGCGTGCAAAACGCGCCGGACCTATGGTTGCATTCCGGGCGGATATGGATGCCCTGACGCTGGAAGAAAAAAATGACGTTCCCTACAAATCCCGGAATCAGGGATTTATGCATGCCTGCGGACATGACGGGCATATGACCATTGCCCTGGGTATCATTCGATGGTTGATTGAAAACCGATGGCCTCAGAACGGCTGCGGTGAAATTGTATTTATATTTCAGCCTGCTGAAGAAGGTGGCGCCGGTGCCAGAGCAATGCTGAATACCGGGATTTTTGATAACGAGCCGATAAGCGCTGCTTTTGCCGGGCATATGTATCCTGAACTGCCCATGGGACATATTGTATTGGCACCTGAAATCAGCAATGCCGCTGCGGACAGTCTTTTCATCCGTTTAAAAGGCAAGGGCGGGCATGGTGCCCATCCGCACCATTGTAAAGACCCTATTGTCGCAGGCGCGTATCTTATTACACAACTGCAGTCGCTTATCAGCCGCGAACTTCCACCCCTTGAAAGCGCAGTGATTAGCATTGGACGTTTTCATGCTGGAACAGCATCAAACATCATTCCTGAGGAAGCTGTTTTGGAAGGAACCCTTCGCACCCTGAAACCGGATATTCGTAAAGAGATAATAAAGCGCCTTGAAGATATGGTGGAAGGTGTGGCCAGATCATTCGGCATCTCAGCAACACTGGACATTACAGAAGGATATCCTGTTCTGGTAAATAATCCCGTACTGGTGGAACATGTTGTGACCTGCGCTAAAAAAGTCTTGGGTGCCGACAATGTCCATAGTGGACTTCCGAGAATGGGTGCCGAAGATTTTGCTTACTTTTGTCAGGAATGGGGGGGAGTAATGGTAGGGATCGGTTGCCACGATCCAAGCAAAGGCTTTCAGCATGGTCTCCATTCTCCTTATTTCGATCTTGACGAAAGAGTTCTGGAAATAGGAACCCGGCTTTTTGGGTACGTTCTGACGCAATGTCTGAAAAAATCGTGACGATTTAGCGATTAACAATGAAATTTAATTATACCTGAAGCTCGTTTGAAACCGGCTTGTTTCAAAGAACTAAACTGTTATTGAAATTCATATTTTTTTGTCCGATGGCACCGGGTCATTGTCTCGGTCTTTCAATAACAGTGGGAGAACCTTCGGATAAGCGCGCCAGATTTTGACTGCTCACTTCGATGCCCAGACCGGGGCCATTCAAGGGGTCGGCTTCACCACCCGGCCCAAAGGATACATTTTCAAATGTAACATTTTCCTCGAGCAGGAATTCATCATAAGAACCGTCATAATAAACTGCATCATTACAGAGAAGGCATAAAATTCTACCAGCTGCAGAAAGAATACCAGACTCGCCAAGATGGCATCCGATCTGGAAAGAAGTTCCGTTGCGCCTTAAGTGGTCAATAATCTTCAAGGAATTTCTGAATCCTCCATTTTTGGATAGGCGAACGTTAATCATCTGATAATGGCCGTTTCTTGAAATCTTTTCCACATCACTTAGAGAGCATGCAGATTCATCGGCCATCAGGATTACGCCCGCTTTTTGCATAAGGTTTGCAAAATCGGCAAGTTCCGAAGAGTCCGGAGCCATGGGTTGTTCAACAACTTTTACCTTATATTTTTTTATCAAATATTCGTGTTTTAAAGCCAGGGAGTAATTCCATACACCGTTTATATCGATTTTTAGATCATAATCTTCTCCAAAAACAAGATGAACAGCCTCGAGGATTTCTTTATTTTTGAATAAATCTTTTCCCATTTTTAACTTCAGCCTTTTAATTTTCATTTTCTTGATAAGCTGACATATTTCAATGATTTTTTGTTTATCTGCAATCGGTAGCGGAGCTCCGTAATAAATTTTGTCTGTTATGAAATCTTTTGAAAAATAGTCTATGATGTTCTTTTTATGATTTTTCCCCAAGGCATCGAGCAGGGCTGTTTCCAGGGCGCAGGTGGCAGCATTTTGTAATTTTCCATTTCTTAGGCTGTCGATAAAATCCCAGATCTGAGAGACATCATCCAGATCCCATGGAAAATGATCCAGTTTAACAAAGCGATGTATACTTTGTGCTGAACTTTGCTGTGATTCCCCGGTTACAAAAGATCTGGGGGCGCCTTCACCGTATCCTTTAATTTCTCCTTTTTCGGCGACAACTTTAACGATGATGTTTTTGACTGAGGATCTTTTTCTCAACGCATGGGAAAACTGAATAGAAAAAGGGAGATTTACAGGGTATACGATGATCTTATCTATTTTCATTGCGGGCTGTTATCCAAAAGTTTTTCCAGCAAAAATCAAACGTTACTTGAAGCGATCTGTTTTCAAATAGCTAAGATGTTACCATCAATTTTTTTGTAATGATAATTTTGGCTTATCAACAGGGAGGGTCAGCGTAAATGCAGATCCTTCATTAACCTTACTTTTTACTTCGATGTTCCCATTATGATCCTGCATGTTCTGATAAGCGATAAACAGGCCAAGACCGGTACCATTATGCATACTGCTTCTGTGTTTTGTTGTAAAATAGGGATCAAATACATTGTCAATCATCGATTGAGGGATCCCGGGACCGTTATCTTTAATCTCAATGCAAATTGTGGCCGGTTTCCCTTTTTCAATACAGTGTGTTGTAACAAACTCGATCTTACCGCCTTCGGGGGTAAATTCTGCCGCGTTTGAGAGCAGATTCAGAACCACCTCCTTCATCTTTTCACTGTCCATCCACACCTGTCCGATGTTGGGATCGAATCGACGGGAAACTTCAATTTTTTTGGCATTACTCTGGGGCGAAATAAGGAGAATCATTTTATCAATGAGATCATGAAGGTTATTCAGCTCGAAGTTTGATTCTCTTTTCTTGACCAGATCCAATAGTTCAGTAATGAGGTTGTTTATCCGGTGTGTCTCTTCCATTGCGATATTATGAAAGTTTTCCCGGAATTCTTCATCATGGTATTTCTGAGGCATCATCTGGATGAAAGTCCCTATGGCGGTCATGGGATTCTTAATTTCATGGGCCAATCTTGCTGCCAGATTTCCTAAAAAGGAGAATTTTTGGGACCGGCTCAAAAGCGCATGCGATTGCTTGAGTTCCTTCATCTGTTCCTGAAGCTTTCTGTAAAGTCTTGCATTTTCTATGGCGATGGCGATCTGGGGTGCGAAAACTTCCAGTGTTTCCCGGGTTTCTTTGGGTACACCTTTTCCATCAACAGCATCCGTGGCGATGACGCCGATCACTTTGGAACGGGTGATTAGAGGAACCACATATGCCGAAGTGGGTTTGCTTAAAGTCAACATAATGTTTTCTTTTCTCAAACTTGAGTTTTTTACCTCAGGCACATATTCCGACCGTCCGGTGTTGGCTACCCTAGCCAGAATGTTGCTCAAGCGATCGAGCGATACTTTGTAATTTGTTACCGCTTCCGGAACTTTACCGTCAAAACCGGTGCCGTGGATATACTCAAGTACTGCCCCATTTTCATTCACGAGCAAAATTATGGCACGGTGAATTTGGCAAACGTTTGAAAGAATTTTCATGATAACAGTCAAAAGTTGTTCCAGATTCAGCACAGAAAGGATCGCCTTACCCGTTTCATGTATGGCCAGAAGCTGTTTGATTTTATAATTAAGCTTCAGGTTAAGACGATTGACCTCTTCGTATTTTTCTTCAATGAGTTTCTTGTCTTCCTCCATTTCAGTTATGGTGTCCACTAAAAGTGATTTTGATGTGTAAAACCTTGAAGAAATTTCATATAATCTATTACGGAAAGGCCATTTTAAATGATACTCACAATATGGTGCGTCGTTAAAGAAACAACATTTTTCTTTCAGATCCAGAGGTCTCCCTCCCCATATGAGCGGCAGGAAAGTGTAGGTTCCCTGGTTCATCAGGCATAAATCTTTTGATACATCCATCTGGGAGTTCCAGTGTAATTTAAGGATGGCTCCGTTTCTCCTGATTTCAACCAGCTCAACTCTCTTATTTCGGTTCCATTTGTCATTTAATTTTTGAACATGTTTGAGTCCTGTTTTATACGACCAAAACCCCTTAGCGATTATCCTCTGAGCATAACCAAGCTTAGCTTTTTCAACAGCATATTTAGCTATCTTATAGGCAGCTAATTCGTCCTTAAGAATCATTCTGGCCCTTTCATATAATTTGGAAGCTACAGCGCATGAGATCCAGTTGTTGGGATCTATTAAAAATTGCTCAGGGTCTGAAAGGGCATCGATCTCGGGGTCAAGGTTCTTCAGAATGCCGGAATAGTCACCGTTATTGTGTTCCTTTACATATCCCAATATAACTTTGGAATTCAAACAGTTGACTTCTTTTTCCATGACTAAAAAACCAAATCTCTCACACTTCGTTGTTCTGACATTAAGTTTGCGTATTTGTCTGTTAATTTGGGTGCCAATGGCCTGAAAGCTGCAAGGCTTTCACTTTGTATACTAAATATCTGTCTGTCTTCTTCCCTGAAACAGGTGTTAGGAATCAAATCATCTTTTAATGCATGAGCAGGTAGTCGAAAAAAAGGCATAATGTTTAAAAGAATGTCCTGCATTTTTGACGTAGGATTGGATAAGTTATAGATTTCTCTCATATAAGATAAAACAGTATCAAAGTCAAAATTTTTAGATGGCTGTCTGACAATATTTTGTCCAAAAACACCGTCATCATCAAAAACAACATCCGGCAGGGAAAGAGCGAGGTCATAAATTTTTGTTTTTGGGTAAACTCTGCATTCCCCAATTTTAAAGACATGCCCCCCCGGCCCCTTGTGTTTAGATAAATTTTGAGCAAATACAAGGCTTTCTTTAAGATCTTCTTCCGTGTCACCCGGATACCCGGCAATCATGAAAACCATTAAAGGGACTTCATTTCTGACAGCCTCTTTGAATATGGCCATGGTATTTGAGATATATTTTTCATAGTGCGATCTGTCTTTAACCTTATTCATTCGTCTTAACGTATGATAACTGGCCGACTCAAACCCAAGGGCCAAAACTCCACAAACATCTGATATATCGGAAATAATAGAAGGGTTGAGAACGTCACAACGGGTCTCGAAATTAACTTTTAAATTTAATGATCGAAGTAATGGGAAGATATCAAATGACTTAAAAAGAGCATCGCTGACCAGCAGTGTATGGGCGTTCGTCTGATCTACTAAATTATTCAGATCGAGATGGATTATATCGTTGGGGACTTCCCTCCTGTAGGGTCGTACAGACTCTTCCATACAAAAATTACATTTATAGGGGCATCCCCTGCTAAAAGCGTACGGCAGAATATCGTATCTGCCCGGATGTCTCAACAAGTCTGGGTTTAGCGGCGCTTTTCTACTGAGATCAAAAGGTTTTCCTTTTTGGGTTAAGTGGATCTTTCC